>DATMRM010000102.1:0-3511 GCA_035566155.1 Steroidobacteraceae bacterium
GAGGACGAGCCGCTGGTGGCGTATTTCTGCGCCGAATATGGCTTTCACGAAAGTTTCCCGATCTACTCCGGCGGCCTGGGCATTCTTGCCGGAGATCACTGCAAGGCCGCCAGCGACGAGCGACTCAATTTCGTCGCGGTGGGCCTGCTCTACACCCAGGGCTACTTCACCCAGTCCGTCAACAGCGATGGTGTGCAGCAGGCCAGTTACAACGACACCGATCCGCGCGATCTACCGGTGGAAGCGGTGCGCGATGCTGCCGGCAACTGGCTGCAGGTGAAGGTGCTGATCGCCGCACGAGAGGTGATCGCCCGCATCTGGAAAGCGCAGGTGGGCCGCGTCTCCGTCTATCTTCTCGATACCAACTGCAAGGACAACGCCGCGGAAGACCGCGAAATCACGCATCGGCTGTACGGTGGTGATGCCAGCGTGCGGATTCGCCAGGAAATGATTCTTGGTCTGGGCGGCCTGCGCGCGCTGCGCCTGCTCGGGCTGACGCCCAAGGTCTGGCACATGAACGAGGGCCATGCCGCGTTCCTGATACTGGAATTGGTGCGTGAAGGTATCGCGCAAGGCATGAGCTTTGCGGCCTCACTGGAGGCCGCCGCCGCCCAGTGCGTGTTCACGACGCATACACCGGTCGCCGCCGGTCATGATGCGTTTGATATGGGACTGGTCACGCATTGCTTTGGAGATTTCTTTGCGCAGATGGGCATCGAACAGGATCGGGTGTTCGATCTGGGACGCTCGCCCCAGGCCGGTCACGTGTTCAACATGACGCATCTGGCGCTCAACGGCGCGCGACGCGTGAACGGGGTGAGCCGCATACACGGGCGAGTCTCCTCGGAGCTGTGCGCCTCGCACTGGCCGGAAATACCACCCCACGAAAATCCTGTTGGCTATGTGACCAACGGTGTGCACGTGCCGACCTTTCTGGCGCAGACCTGGGGCCGGTTTTTCGACGCCACACTGGGGCCGGGCTGGCGCGACCGGCTGTCGGACCGGGAATTCTGGATTGAGCTGGCGAATGTACCGGATTTTGATTTCTGGGAAACCGCGCAGCAGGTGAAGGCTCGTATGCTCGAAGGCGTGCGCGGCCGGCTGCGACGCGAGTATCTGGCGAAGGGTCTGTTACCCGCGCAGCTGCGCCGTATCACGCGACTGCTCGATCCGGAGCGTCCGGACGTGCTGACGCTCGGTTTCGCACGCCGCTTCGCGACCTACAAGCGCGCCTCGTTGCTGCTGCGTGACCGCGCGCGGCTGCTGCGGCTGATCAAGGCCGAGGACAAGCCTGTCCTGTTCCTGTTCGCGGGCAAAGCCCATCCCGCGGATCAGCCCGGGCAACAGGTGCTGCGCGAAATCAAACAGCTGATGCAGGTGCCGGAGATCGCCGGTCACGTGGTGTTCCTCGAAGACTACGATCTGCAACTGGCGCGCTGGCTTGTGACCGGCGTGGATGTCTGGCTCAACAATCCGGTCGCGCCGCTGGAAGCCAGCGGCACTTCGGGCATCAAGGCCGCCGTCAACGGGCGTCTGAACGTCAGCATCCTCGATGGCTGGTGGGCGGAAGCCTTCGATCACAATAATGGCTGGGGCATTCCGGGTTCGGATGCGCAGGACGTGGAACGTCGCGATGCGCTCGATGCCGCGGCGATGCTCGATTCGATCGAAGAGGAAGTGGTGCCGCTCTACTACGCCCGCAACGACGAGGGCTATTCGCCGGAGTGGGTGCGTCGCAGTAAGCGCGCGATGATGACTGTGATCCCGGACTTCAACATGGGCCGGGTCGTCCAGGACTATGCGAGGGGCCTGTACTTTCCGGCCGCGCAATATCATGAGAGGCTCACGCGTGACGGCATCGGTGCCGCCACCCAGCTCGCCTCATGGAAACAGCAGGTGCGCGAGCGCTGGTCGGGTGTCGGTCTGCGCCGACTGAGCGATCCGCCGCGCGAAATGCCGCGCGCGGGTGCTTTGAACGTGCGGGTAAGCGCCGGGCTGAATGGTTTGACGACCGCCGACGTGCGCGTGGAGTTCGTCGCGCAGCGAGTGCTCCCAAGGTCACGAAGTTCGATGCCTGCACTGTCCTCGTTCCGCAGTGATCGCCGCGATGATGCCTGGCGGGCGTTGCTGCGTCCGACCGGGGAGACTGACGCGGACGGTTCGGCGGTCTATGAGCTCAATGCGCCGCCGCCGAACTGCGGTCAGTTTGCCTATGAGATCCGCATTTACCCCTGGCATGACATGCTGTCTCATCCGCTCGAACTGGGATTGCTCAAACGACTCTAGAATCAGGAGCACTATGGCAAAGCAGCAGTCGCGGGCTTCCTCGGGGCGCTATGTCAGCCGCCTGACGAGCGGCGCGCTGGCTGTCGTGATGGCCGGGGGTCGCGGGGAGCGGCTCAAGGACCTGACCCTGCATCGATGCAAGCCAGCGACGCCGTTCGGCGGTAAATTCCGCATCATCGATTTCGTACTCTCGAACTGCGTGAACTCAGGCATCCGGCAGATTTTCCTGATGACGCAGTACAAAGGTCAGTCGCTCATTCAGCATGTGCAGCGCGGCTGGAGCTATCTGCGCGGCGAATTCGGCGAATTCATTGACGTCGTGCCGGCGCAGCAACAGGTGGGTAAGCACTGGTATCGCGGCACGGCCGACTGCGTTTATCAGAATCTTGAGCTGATCCGTGCGCTGCGCCCCAAGCACGTACTGGTGCTGGCCGGGGATCACATCTACAAGATGGACTATGGTCCGATGATTGCGTATCACGTCGAGAAGGGCGCGGACATCACCGTGGGCGTGGTCGAAGTCCCGCGCGATCGCGCGATCGAATTCGGTGTGCTATCGGTAACGGATTGGAATCGCGTCACCAAGTTCACGGAAAAACCGCGCGATCCTGAATCGATTCCTTCGCGTCCGGACGTCGCCCTGGCATCGATGGGAATCTACGTCTTCAACGCCCGGCTGCTGGAAAAACTGCTGCTCGCCGATGCGGCCGATGACCATTCCCAGCACGACTTCGGGAAAGACGTGATACCGGCCGCCATCGATATCCTGCATGTGGTCGCTTATCCGTTCACCGACGTCAAGACCCGCGCACAAAACTACTGGCGTGACGTCGGCACGGTCGACGCGTACTACGACGCCAATCTCGAGCTGGTGCATGTCGCGCCCGAACTGAACATCTACGACGAGGAATGGCCGATCTGGACCTACCAGGCGCATCAGCCACCGGCGAAGTTCGTTCTCGACGAGGATGGACGACGTGGTGCAGCGGTCAACTCGATGGTATCCGGCGGTTGCATCGTCTCCGGCGCGTTCGTCAACCAGTCGCTGCTGTTTTCGAACGTGCGGGTGGAAGAACGCTCGAGTATTCACCGCGCGGTGGTGCTCCCGAATGTGAAGGTCGGCGCCGGCTGCAGCATCTCGAACGCTATCATCGACGAGAACTGCGAAATTCCGGATGGCATGAAGATCGGCCAGGATCGCGCCGCCGACCGCAAGCGCTTCTAT
>DATMRM010000103.1:0-3781 GCA_035566155.1 Steroidobacteraceae bacterium
AGATGCGGGTTCGTTGCTGCAGGAGCATGACCGAGCGCCGCTGCGTGGAGATCACGAGGTACATCAGCGCCAGGATCTTCAGCATCGGCACCGCCACGCTGGCGATGAACACCACCACGGCGAGCGGCCATGAGCCTGAGGTCCAGAGATAAACCACGCCGCTCATGATGGTGTCCTTCTCCGAGCCGAACAGCGAACTGGTATTCATCACGGGCAGCGCATTCGCCGGGATATACATCACGATGGCGGCAATCAGGAAGGCCCAGGTACGCGCGATGCTGTCGGGTTTGCGTGCATGCAAATGAGCGCCGCAGCGCGGGCATGCTGCACCGTGCACATGAGCCGTCGACTTCACCAGCAGGCCGCAGCTATGGCAACTCAACATGCCGCAGCGCAGCGCGGTGTGGGCGGACGCGGCGGCGGCCGCCTCCGTCTTCGAAGCCGCATCGTCGAAGCTGCCCATGCGCCGCCAGAGTGCGTGTGGATCGAAGGCGGAGCCGGCCGCCGCCAGCAGCAGCATGAGCGCGCCGAACGACCAGAGCGCGACACCAGGCACCACGCTCGCAATGTGCGCGAGTTTCACGAGAGCCACCAGCATGCCGAGGATCAGCACCTCGGTCATGCCCCACGGCTGCGCGAGATGCATCAGGCGAAACACAAAGTCGGCGTGATACGGGCGGCGGTTCAGTTGCAACGGCACCAGCAGATACGCCATCGCAGTCATCTGCATCAACGGCATCAGGAAAGTGGTCGCTAGCACGAGACCCGCGATCGGCCACATGCCGTCTTTGTAGAGCACGCGAACCGCACCGAGCAACGTCGTCTCGACGAGATCGCCGTTCACCGCGAGTCCGACAATCGGATAGAGATTGCTGATGAAGAACAGCACGACGCAGGTCAGCGTGAAGGCCAGTGCCCGGTCGGTGCTGTCGGGATGCGCGCGATAGAGCTCCGCGTGGCAGCGGCAGCAGCGCAGTGTGCCGTCGGGCGGCACCGCGGATTCGCGCTGCAGCAGATCGCATTCGTGGCAGGCGACGAGAGGGATCGGACCGGCCTCGTTTGCCTCGTTTGTCGTTGCGGTGGTCATTTAGGCTGCTCCGCGCCGGGCGCCGTGGTTGTCGGAGTCGTCGACGGATTCGTTGATTGAGTCCCCGACTGATCGCCAGCCTGACTGGCCACCTGTGCCACCGCCTTCTGCCCCATCACTCGCCCGGTCATCGCCTCGGCCTGCACAACCCAGCCGCCGCCCATCGCCTTGTAGAGACCGATCAGCGAGTTGAACATCAGGCCATTGGTCTGCGTGTAGCCAAGCTGCGCGTTGAACAAACTGCGCTCGGCATCCAGCACCTCGATATAGCTCGTATAGCCGCCTTCGAAACGCAGCCTCGCGAGCCGCGCATACGTACGCAACGCCTCCACCTGGCGCGCCTGCACGACCAGTTGCTCGCGCGACTTCTGCAGCGCGATGAGCGCATCGTCGACTTCCTGGAACGCGGTCTGGATAGCCTGCTGATACTGGACCAGCGCCTGTTGCTGTTGCGCCTCTGCCTGGCTGACCTGCCCGCTGATGCTGCCCGCCGTAAAGATCGGCACCGTCAGCGAGCCGGCGTACGACCAGACGCGCGCGGGTCCGGTGAACAGTTTCGAGAACTCGATACTCGTGGAGCCGAACAGGCCCGTCAGCGAAATCTGCGGAAAATACAGCGCACGTGCGGCACCGATCAGGGCATTGGCGGCGACCAGGTTCTGCTCGGCCTGCAGCAGATCGGGACGGCGCTCGATCAGATCGGACGGCAGACCTGCCGGTACGGCGGGCAGCACCAGTTCGGTCAGTTCGCGTCCGCGCAGGATCGGGCCAGGGTTGCGACCGAGCAGGACCGATAAGGCGTCCTCCTGCTGCGCGATCTGCGTCTCGAGCTGCGGAATCGTGGCGAGCGATGCTTCATATTCGGACTGACTCTGCGCGAGCTCCATCTGCGAGACGTCACCGCCGGAAAAACGCGCCTGGAATACTTTCACCGATCCGGCGCGGCTGTCCGTGGTCGCTCTCGCGATCGCCAGTTGCTGGTCAAGGTCGCGCAGATTGATGTAAGCGGTGGCCACCGAGGCGACCAGCGAAAGGATCGTTGCGCGGCGGCCCTCCTCGCTCGCCAGCAGGCTCGCGCGAGCCGATTCGGTCTCCCGCCGCACCCGCCCGAAGAAGTCGAGCTCCCAGCCCACCGTCAGCGGCGCCTGGAACTCGTTGAAGACGGGACTCACGCCCGCCGGCAGCGGCGTCGGTCCGCGCTGCGAGGCACGCTGACGGGAGGCGTCGAAACCGGCGTTGACCTGCGGAAACAGCGCCGAGCGCGTCGTCACGAACTGGCCGAGAAACTGGTCGACGCGAGCGGCGGCGATCTTGACGTCCTTATTGTCAGCGAGCGCGGCCAGAATCAGATCGTTCAGAACCGGGTCCTGAAACTGCTCCCACCACCGCGTATTGGCCGCATCGACGGCTTCACTCGCTTCGAACCGGAAGTTCGCGGGCGTCGGCACGTTCGGGCGGACGTAGTCCGGGCCGAGCAGGCAACCGCCCAGCCCGATTGCCAGCCCGATTGTCAGCAGCAAGGCGGGGAGCAAACGCAGCGGGAACGCAAAGCCTCGCATGTCAGTCGCCCTCACGTTGCGCGGAAGGCGTGACCGCAGGGCCGCCGGAGCCCGCAGGCTTTACCGGAAGGGGATCGGGACCGGAACCGCCATCACCCGCCTGCCCGCCGCTCGCACCCGGCGTCTTCTTGCCGCCGCTCTTTTCCGACATGGTTTCGAGCACGTAGAAGAACATCGGAATGAAGAACACCGCGATCACCGTTGCGCCCAGCATGCCGCCGATTACGCCCGTGCCGATCGAATGCCGGCTGTTGGCCGACGCACCGAGCGCGATGGCCAGCGGCACGCAACCGAGAATGAACGCGAGCGAGGTCATCACGATCGGCCGCAGCCGCTCGGTTGCCGCCGTCACTGCGGCGTCGTACACCGACTCGCCTGCTTCGCGATTGAGTACCGCGAACTCGAAGATCAGAATCGCGTTCTTGGCGGCGAGCGCGACCAGCATGGTCAGGCCGATCTGGAAATACACGTCGTTTTCGAGGCCACGCAACAGAATCGCGAGCAGCGCCCCGAACAAGGCAAACGGCACCGCCAGCAGCACGCCGAACGGCAGGCTCCACTTCTCGTATTGCGCGGCGAGAATCAGGAACACCATCACGAGACCGAACACGAACACGAGTCCCGAGGTGCCGCCCGATTGCCGCGCTTCGTACGCCTCACCGCTCCAGCCCACGCCATAGCCTGCGGGCATCACCTGGTCAGCCACTTCCTCGAGCGCATTGATGACTTGCCCGGAGCTGTAGCCTGGTGCGCCATTCGCCGTAATCTTGACCGCCGGAAAATTGTTGAAACGCGTGATCAGATCGGGGCCGGTGACGTACTTCGAGTTCACCACCGCCTTCAGCGGCACCATGTTGTTGGTTTTGCTCCGTACGTAAAGCTGGTTCAGATCCTGCGGTGTGAGACGGTACTGCGGTTCGGCCTGCAGGATGACCTGCCACAACCGGCTCGAACGGTTGAACTGCGAGACGTAGAGGGAGCCGAACATCGTCTGCATCGCGCTATACACTTCTTCGATCGGCACGCCGAGCGTTTCCGACTTGTCGCGATCCACGTCGACCAGCAATTGTTGCGACGACGCATTGAAAGTGGACGTGACACGCGCCAGTTCCGGCCGGCTTTTCGCCTTCGCAAC
>DATMRM010000104.1:0-12248 GCA_035566155.1 Steroidobacteraceae bacterium
CAGGCCTGAGATGTCCCCTGGCCGACGCAGCAACTTGATATCCGGGTGTCGTCGAATCACCCCGGTCGCTGAACAGGGCGCATCCAGCAGGATGCGATCGAACGGGTGTCCGTCCCACCAGCTCAGGTCCTGTCCCAGGTCCGCGGTGATCACGCTCGCCTGAGCGTTGATTCGACGTAGGTTGTCACGGATCCGGGCCGCGCGGAGAGGATCGATGTCGATGGCTGTCAGGCGGATATCGGTTGCCTGCTCCAGGATCGCCCCGGTCTTGCCACCGGGGGCTGCACAGGCATCCAACACCCGGTGGCCGCTGTTCGTATCGAGCAGCGCGCTGGCCAGCTGTGCTCCCGCATCCTGTACGGATGCGTCGCCCTGCGCGAAGCCCGGCAGTTCCATGACCGCTACCGGGTGCTCGAGTACCAGCGCGGAGTGCGACCATGGCAGCGCACGGGCTTCAAGCCCCTGCTGCCGAAGCCGCGCCTGATATTGCTCGCGGGAGCCCCGTGCCAGATTCACACGCAGGGTCATCGGTGGATGCGAATTGTCAGACCCCAGGATCGCCTCGGACTGATCGGGCCAATGCTCCTGAATGGCATCGAACAGCCATCGAGGATGGGCGGCGGCGGCCGCAGGGTCAGTGAGCGCCCGCGCCAGCAGCGCCTCGCGCTCGCGCAGAAACCGCCTCAACAGTGCGTTAACCAGCCCCGACGCACGTGGCTGTCCCAACGCCCGGACCGCATCGACCGCCGAGCAGACGGTCGCCTCCGGCGGATTGCGTGAGTACTCGAGCTGATGCAGTGACACCAGCAGCAGTGAGCACACCGGCGGCGTAGCGCGCGTCTGACCCAGCAACGCCTCGGCGAGCGCCTGCAGCCGCCAGTACCAGCGCAGCGTCCCGAGCGAAATGGCGCGAACCGCCGCCGCCGTGCCCGAATCCTTGCGCAGCACATCGTCGGCGGACGATCCGGAAAAAGCCACTTTGCTCAATGCGCGGGCGGCCTCGGCCAATACCGCAGCGGCGGTCTCACTCACCCGAAGTGCATCCCGCTCAGCGCTCTGCCCGAAGCAAACTCGCGTGCGGACATCGCCCGCTTGCCGGCAAGTTGCAGCCGCTCGACACCCAAGGATCCCTCGCCACACCGAACCAGCAGCTGTTCTGCGTCCATGCCCAGCACTTGACCGGGCTCTCCCGCCTGCCCGCCTCTTGAGGCAGGCACGGCCTGCCACAGACGAAGCTGCTGTCCCTGAAACAGCGTCTGCGCAATCGGCCAGGGGTTGAATGCGCGGACCTGTCGGCTGATCTCGACCGCGCTACGCTGCCAGTCCACCTGCCCCTCTTGCTTCGCCAGCTTGCCCGCATACGTGACGCCGTCCGAGGATTGCTCCTTCGGCGTAACAGTACCGGCCTCAAGTCTGTCCAATGTCTCAATCAGTAGCCTCGCGCCGGTTTGAGACAGCCGTTCAAGCAAGGCCTGCGAAGTCTCCCGTCCCGTCAGATCGAAGGCCGACTGGGCCAGAATGGGGCCGGTATCCAGACCTGCGGCCATCTGCATGATCGTGACGCCCGTGGCGACATCGCCGGCCAGAATCGCGCGCTGAACAGGCGCTGCACCGCGCCATCGAGGCAGCAGGGAGGCATGAACGTTGACGCAGCCAAGGCGCGGCAGAGTCAATGCCGCGACCGGAAGGATCAATCCGTAGGCGGCGACGACCAGAACATCAGCTTGCCACGAAGCCAGCTCGGCGCGCTGCGCGTCATCTCTGAGCGCGGCGGGCTGCGACACGCTCAGCCCAAGTCTCAGGCCTAAATCCTTGACGGGGCTGCGCTTGAGCTCGCGTCCGCGTCCGGCCGGGCGATCAGGCTGAGTCAGGACGCCGACCAGAGTGTGGTGCGAGTCGGCAAGCGCCTGCAAGGTGGGCACTGCAAACTCGGGCGTGCCGGCAAAAGCCACTCTCAGCATGCGTCATATGACGCGCGCGGTAGCGCGTGCAGCGGGCTTGGTGGAGCCGTTGGCCCGCTCCTTGCGGTCCTTTTCAAGTTTTCGACGGATCCGCTCGCGCTTCAGAACCGACAGATAGTCCACGAACAGCTTGCCGGCCAGGTGGTCCATCTCATGTTGCAGACAAACCGCGGCCAGGCCATCCAGATCGCGCTCAAAGCTCGCTCCGTCCGCATCGCAGGCCCTGACGCGCACCTGCGCCGACCGCTCGATCTCTTCGTACACATTGGGTACCGACAGGCACCCTTCCTCGGAGACTTCAACTCCGTCCCGCGCCAGGATCTCGGGATTGATGTAGACCTGTGGCTGGCGCGTTTCGCCGCCGACGTCCATGACGATCAGCTGCTTGTGAACATTGACCTGCGTGGCGGCCAGTCCGATCCCCGGGGCGGCATACATGGTCTCCAGCATATCGGCGACCAGCTGCTTCAGCGCCGCATCGAACTCCGCGACCGGTTTGGCGCGGGTGCGCAACCGGGGGTCGGGGAATTCCAGGACGGTCAGCAGTGCCATTTGCGCGATTCTCCGGTTCCTAAACTTGAGGAAACCTTCTTAAATGTTGAGAAATATGCGAATATTTCAAGGATCAGGGATCTCATCGTCGGTCGCGTGATCCAGTGCACAAAGTTCGCAACTAACGGTGTGCGTATGCGCCCTCTTAAGTTTATAACAGCTAAAGCAGAAGGCCCTACCCGTTCCCAAGAGGTAGCAGGGATGTATTCGAATCAAGTTATGACTGCCCGACAGGCCGTTATCGCCTGCCTGAGCCTCTCCGGGGCCTTGGCGCTAGGTGGCTGCAGCCTATTCCATCACCGCGATGCTGGACAGGCGGCCGCCTCTGCTGCGCCGGCAGCGGCCATGCCGGCCGCGCAGAGCGACACCACGGCGGCAGTCGCGGAACAACAGACCGTCACGGATGCGCTGGGTGACGCGGATGAGCCGGGTACCACGACCGTCATCCGGGATGCCGGCCCCCAGCTCAAGGCCGGAGCGCCCAAGGATTATGTCGTGAAGCGCGGAGATACCCTCTGGGGCATTTCCAACATGTTTCTGAAAGATCCCTGGCTGTGGCCGGAGATCTGGTACGTCAATCCGGACATTCACAACCCGCATCGCATCTACCCGGGCGACACCGTTCACCTGGCGCTCGGTCGCGATGGGCGCACCGCGTTGCAGGTGGTCAGCAGCGGTGGCGGTGGAACGCGCCTCGACCCGCTCCTGCGCAGCACGCCGCTCAACGGTCCGATCGCGACGATTCCCTATTCAGCAATCTCGGCGTTTCTGTCACGGCCCGGCGTCATGACGCGCGATGAAGTGAAGGCAGCGCCGTATGTGGTCGCACTGCGCGACATGCACCAGGTGGCCGGAACGGGCAGCGATCTGTACATCAAGAAGCTCTCGGGTGATACCGGCACTCGCTACAGCGTGATGCACATCGATGAGGAACTGAAGGATCCTCAGAGTGGACGGCATCTGGGATATATGGCGATTTATGCCGGTACGGCGCAGCTCACGCGCAGCGGTCCGGTTGCCCGCGTGACCCTGGTCAACGCGGCACGCGAGACTCTGAAGGGTGACGTACTGATTGCTGAAACGGGTAACCAGACCAGCGATTTCCTGCCACATCAGCCGCAGCAGCCGATCGATGGCCGCATCATCGCCGTGGTCAACAATGTGCTGCTGGCCGGACAATTCGAAGTCGCCGCTATCAACCGCGGCTCGGACGACGGTCTGGATCGTGGCACGGTGCTGGCGATCGATGAGGCTCAGCAGACCGTTGATGATCACTGCGCCTACGTCGATGGCAGCAGCACGTGCTTCGTCGGTCATGGCACCAACCTGCCGATTGAGAACGAAGGCTCGATGCTGGTATTCAAGACCTATCAGAAGATGAGCTATGCCCTGATCCTGGGCAGCACGGTTCCGATCCACATCAGCGATCACGTGCGCAACCCCTAAGCGCGCGCTTCGCGTTCAGCTCGAGTCGGGCCCGCGTGGTGTGCGCCGCGCGGGCCCGACTTTTTTGGGCGTTTGCCGCAGATATTCCGCTGCGTGTGAACCGCGCCGGCACGCTAGGCTTTAGGTGATGGATCTGATCGAGGCGCAGCTGCGGCTGGGACGTGCGCGTGGCCTGACGGCCCGATCAGTGCAGGCACTGCTTGGCTCTTTCGGCGAGCAGCGCCCGCACGATCTGTTGGCACTGTGTGAGCGCTCATCGCTCGCCCGTGCCGCGTTGCTGCGGGTTGATCGAGCGCGCATCGACGCGGATCGGCGCTGGCTGCAGCGCCAAGCCATCACACTACTGGACATCGCGAGTCCCGACTATCCGCCGCAGCTGTTGCTGATCGGCGATCCGCCGCGATTGCTGTATTGCTCGGGCCGCATCGACGCACTGCGCCGGACCCAATTGGCCATGGTCGGTAGCCGCCGTCCCACGATGCCGGGCGCACTCACGGCTCGAGAGTTCGCCGGTGAGCTATCCCTGGCGGGACTGACGATCACCAGTGGGCTTGCGCTAGGAATCGACGCGGCCAGTCACGAAGGGGCGCTGACGGCGGGGGGCCTGACCATTGCCGTGCTCGGGAGCGGGTTGGATGACATCTATCCAGCCGAACATCGAGCCCTCGCAGCGCGCATCGCGTCCTCGGGTGCAGTGATCAGTGAATTTCCACCGGGTACGGCGCCCCGACACTGCCACTTCCCGCGTCGGAACCGCATCATCAGTGGCTTGAGCCGCGCGCTGCTCGTGATCGAAGCGGCCCTGGGCAGCGGCTCATTGACCAGCGCGCGCAGCGCACTCACTCAGGGACGCCAGGTGTTCGCCGTACCTGGATCGATTCGCAACCCCCTCGCGCACGGTTGCCACGAGCTGATTCGCGGGGGCGCGAAATTGATCGAGCGCCCCGCACAGATACTCGAAGAGCTCCATTTTATTGCCCCGAAACAAATGCTTATGACATTCCAGCAGGGTGCTCGGGAGCGCGTTCCGAGCCGTGCGAAGTTGGACAAGGAGTACGAAATCCTGTTAGATGCCGTCGGGTTCGAAGCTGCCAGCCTCGATATGCTGGTGGATCGGACCGGACTTCCAAGCCAATCCGTGGCCTCCATGCTGTTGATTCTTGAGCTCGAGGGCGCCGTCGGAAGACAGGCGGACGGCCAGTATGTGTGTTTGTAGTCCCCGGCTGCTTAAGTCGCAGCGCTCGCGTGTGGTATGAGTTGAGTGATATGGAAGGCAGCGTCTTTGACATTCTGATCTACTTCTTCGACCGCTATCTGCTCGAAGAACTGCCTTCGGCTCCGGAACGCGAAACGCTGGCGCGCGATCTGGAGAGCGCCGGCTTCGCTGAAGTCAACGTCGAACGTGCGCTGGATTGGCTGGCGGATCTGGCGGCTCAGCGCGAGTGCCCGAATGTGCGTGCTGAGGGCTCGTTTCGCGTGTTTGCGCCTCAGGAAGAGGCCCGGCTCGATCCGCAATGCCGGGGATTGCTGACCACGCTTGAAACTGCCGGCATTCTGTCGGCCCGTCAGCGCGAAATCGTGATCGATCGATTGCTGGCGCTGGAAGCCGATGAATTGGACGTGGATCAGGTGAAGTGGGTGGTACTGATGGTACTGTCGAGCCAGCCCGGACAGGAACTGGCCTATGCAAGAATGGAGGATCTGGTATTCGATGCCGCTCAACATCCATCGCATTGAGCTTAAGCCTCGACGCCTGACAGCAACCCGCGGCTCGTCCGCGGTTTTTCGTTTAAGGATGACTCCCCGGTAGTGGCATGGCTGACAATCTGATCATCGTCGAATCTCCTGCCAAAGCGCGCACGATCAAGAAATACCTGGGCAGGGATTTCGAGGTACTGGCCTCCTATGGTCACGTGCGCGACCTGGTGCCCAAGGAAGGCGCCGTGGATCCGGATACCGGATTCACGATGCAGTATCAGCTCATTGAGCGCAATGAGCGCCACGTCGAAGCCATCGCCAAGGCGCTGAAGAAAGCGACCGCACTGCATCTGGCAACCGACCCCGATCGCGAAGGCGAAGCCATCGCCTGGCATTTGTATGAGATTCTCAAGGGCCGCGGCGATCTCAAGCACAAGAACGTACATCGCGTCGTGTTCCACGAAATCACGCGCAACGCGATCCGCGAGGCGGTCGCCTCGCCGCGCAAGCTGTCGCTCGATCTGGTGAACGCGCAACAGGCGCGCCGCGCGCTCGACTATCTGGTGGGATTCAATCTCTCGCCGTTGCTATGGAAGAAAGTGCGCCGCGGCCTGTCGGCGGGCCGCGTGCAAAGTCCCGCGCTGCGCATGATCTGCGAGCGCGAGGAAGAGATCGCACGCTTCGTGCCCCAGGAATACTGGACCATCGATGCTCAGGGTGCGCATTCCGCGCAGACCTTCCCCCTTCGGCTCACGGAGTTTCGCGGGCAGAAGGTCGAGCAGTTCAGCTTTGTCAATGAAGGCAGCGCACGCGAGGCCGAGCAGACGCTACAGGGCGCCACCGGCGCATCCGGCATGCTCAAGGTCTTACAGGTAGACCGTAAGCAGCGCCGCCGCAATCCGTCGCCGCCATTCACCACCTCAACGCTGCAGCAGGAAGCTGCCCGCAAACTGGGGTTCTCGGCGCAACGCACGATGCGACTGGCGCAGCAACTGTACGAAGGTGTGGACATCGGCGATGGCAACGTCGGCCTGATCACCTATATGCGTACCGATTCGGTAACGCTAGCGGCAGAGGCGGTGCAGGAAATTCGCGAGGTCATCGCCAGGCTCTACGGCAAGGAAGCCGTGTCCGAGGAAATCCGGGTCTATAAGACCAAGTCCAAGAATGCGCAGGAAGCGCACGAAGCCATCCGCCCGACTTCCGCCGGCGTCATTCCGGCCGATATCGAAAGCAAACTCGATGCGGATCAGTTCAAGCTCTACTCGCTGATCTGGAAACGCGCAGTAGCCTGTCAGATGGCCCATGCGCTGTTCGATACCGTGGCCGTTGACATGCTCGCAGGCGCTGACGGTCCAGGCCGACATGTGCTGCGTGCCAACGGTTCCACGCTCATCAAGCCGGGCTACATCGCGGTCTATCAGGAAGGCCAGGACGACACCGCCGACGATGACAGCGATCAGGTACTGCCGGCGATGGAAGCCGGCGATCTGGTGAAACTGGTGAGCGTGCAGGGCCAACAGCACTTCACCGAACCACCACCACGTTTCACTGAAGCATCGCTGGTCAAGGCGTTGGAGGAGCACGGTATCGGTCGGCCCTCGACCTACGCGTCGATCATTTCCACGCTGCGCGATCGTGAGTACGTCGAGATCGAGAGCCGGCGCTTCACCGCGACCGACATCGGCAAGATCGTCTGCCGTTTTCTGACCGATCACTTTCACCAGTACGTCGAATACGGTTTTACCGCGGACATGGAAGATGAGCTCGATGCGGTCGCTCGCGGCGAAGAGCCGTGGACCGTTCCGCTGACGAAGTTCTGGAAGCCCTTCATCCGTCAGGTGGACCGGATCGAGAGGACGGTGACCCGCGAGCAGGTCGCGCAGGCACGTGAGCTCGGTCGCGACCCGGTCAGCGGCAAACCGATGACGGTGCGGATGGGACAATACGGACCCTTCGTCCAGATCGGCACCAAGGACGACGAGGAAAAGCCGCGTTTCGCCGGATTGAGGCCTGGTCAGAAGATGGACCAGATTACACTCGAGCAGGCGCTCGAGCTGTTCAAGCTGCCACGCGCGCTGGGCAACACGGCCGAAGGGGAGCCGATCCTCGCCAACATCGGTCGCTTCGGCCCCTACGTCAAGTACGGCGCCAAATATGTGTCGCTCAAGGACGATCCGTACACCGTGACGCTGGAGCACGCACTCGAGTGCATACGGATCAAGAAGGAGGCCGATGCCAATCGGATCATTCAGGATTTCGGTGTCGACAATATTCAGGTGCTGAACGGACGCTATGGGCCGTACATCAGCAACAAAGAGAAGAACGCTCGCATCCCCAAGGACCGTGAGCCGAAGAGCATCACGCTCGAAGAGGCACGCGCGCTGCTGCAAGCAGCTCCGCTAAGAGCGATGCGCGGTCGCGGGCGCTTCGGCCGTCACAAGGCCGCGGCCAGCACCAGCGCGAAGACGAGGGCCGCGCAAAGCGCCACTGCGACCAACGGCGCTGGCGCGCCCAAGACGGCATCGGCGACCCGCGGCAAATCCGCAGCCCGGCGTGCTGCAGCCCCTGCGGTTCCCGCGGCCCCGGCCGTTTCCGTGGCACGACGTGCGGCCCCAAGACCTGCGGCCCTGAGGAGAGCTGCCCCGAAAACCAAGCCTGCGGCTAAGGCCAAGTCGAAGCGGCCGGCGCGTCTGGCGACTGGCGCTGCCCATAAGGCGGTTGCAAAGTCAGTCATCAAGCGGTCAACTAAGCCCACCAAACAAACTAAAGCGCGGGGCACCGCGTAAGCGATTTCGGCCACGCGCCGATGAAGTACCGCCACAGTTTTCACGCTGGCAACTTTGCGGACGTGCACAAACACGTCGCGCTACTGGCGTTGCTGAGCGCGATGCAGCGCAAGGACAAGGGCTTGCTCTACCTGGAGACCCACGCCGGAGGTGGCGGCTACGATCTGACGAGCGTCGAGACGCATCATGGCGCGGAGGCAAAACACGGCGTCAGCGCACTGCTTGCGGCCCCGGAGCCCGAGGCAGTCGAGCTGAAGCACTATCGCGACGCGATCGACGACATGCGTCGTCGGTTCGCCACGCCTGCACTCTACCCCGGTTCACCCTGGCTCGCGGCGCAGCGCCTGCGCCAGCAGGACCGGGGCCTGTGCTACGAACGGGTGCCCAGTGAATGCCGCTCGCTCGAACGCACCCTGGGCGGTTTCCGGCGCATGCGCGTCGAATGCAGCGACGGCTACCGGCAACTCGCTGGCGCATTGCCGCCACGCGAGCGACGCTGCCTGCTGCTGATCGATCCGCCTTACGAGAATCCCGCGGCCGACCAACAGGCCGCGCTCGATGCGGTGGCCACCGCGCTGCAACGGCTCGCCAACACCGTGATCGCCCTGTGGTATCCGGTCAAGGATGCGCGCGCGGTAACGCCGTGGCTGGCACGTGTTGAGCGCACCGTCAAGGTGCCCACATTGGGCCTGGAGTTCTGGCTCTACCCGCGCGATTCGCGCGCCGGTCTGAATGGTTCGGGCCTGCTGATCTTCAATCCTCCCTATCAGTTCGAGCAGCGTTCGGCGGTGTGGCAGGCGGAGCTCCTGCGCACTCTGGATAGATCTCACCACGGCGGCCAGGCGACCCGCTGGTTGATCGCCGAAGCGGGCGTCGATCATGCCAGCGCCTGATCGTTACGCGGTCATCGGGCATCCGATCGCGCACAGCCGATCGCCCCAGATTCATCGTCTGTTCGCGCAGCAGTGCCAGCAATACATGATCTATTCGGCGATCGATGTCGAGCCGGAACAGCTGACCACCTGGGTCGCCAAGTTCTTTGCCAACGCTGGCCGCGGTCTGAACGTCACGATACCGCACAAACAGTCGCTGCTGACGATGCCCAGTCGCTTGAGCGAGCGGGCCCGCCGGGCAGGTGCGCTGAATACGCTGGCGCGCGACGCTCACGGCCAGCTCGTGGGCGACAACACCGACGGCGTGGGCTTGATTCGCGATTTGACCGAGCATCTGGGGCTGACCATCACGGCGCATCGCATTCTGCTGCTGGGCGCCGGCGGCGCCGCGCGTGGCGTGATCGCGCCGCTGCTGGAAATGCTGCCGACGCAACTCACGATCGCCAATCGCACGTTCGAGCGTGCCGAGGCGCTTGCCAAGGCGTTCGCAGCGCTCGGTCCGGTGCGCGCCACGGCGCTGGCGGACCTGCAAGGCAGCTTCGACCTGATCATCAATGCCACCGCCACGAGCCTGCGGGGTGAAGCGCCCGCGCTACCAGCGAGCGCACTCGACCGGCGCACCGTCTGTTATGACATGGGGTACTCCGACCAGGACACCGCGTTCGTGCGCTGGGCTCGCGAGCACGGCGCTGCGCGCGCGTGCATGGGACTCGGGATGCTGATTGAGCAGGCAGCAGAGTCATTCTATTTATGGCGTGGGGTGCGCCCGAACACGGCCGGCATCCGTGCCGCGCTCGGCGTGAGCCCATAACGAATTCAGGCGAGCGAGGTCACGATGAAGCCACCGCAGCCGAGCCGTTTGATCGCACTGTGTGTCGGCGTATTGCTGACGGCCGGAGCCGCCGGACACACAGCGGCCCCGCCTGCGACCACCGCCGGACGGGCAGCTTCGATGAGCCCGGCGGATCAGTCGATGCTCGCGCTGGCCGATGACTTCCTCGATCACTACTATTTCCCCAGCGGTCCCACCGGTGCGACGCTGGCGGGCGTGCATTTGTACGATGATCGTCTCGAGGATTTCAGCCGTCACGAAGTCGATCGGCAGATCAGTGCGCTACATGACTATGAGAAGCGCCTGTCGGCGGTCGATGGCAATACGCTGTCCGAGCCAGTCCGAGGCGACCGCGAGTTGCTGCTGTCGGGCGTCCGCAGCAACCTGCTGACCCTGGAGGTCATCCGGCCATGGGAAAAGAATCCTGACCTCTACTCCTCGGGAATCACGGGCAGCGCTTTCTCGATCATGGAGCGGGCGTTCGCGCCGCCGAACGAGCGGCTGCGATTGTTGATCGCGCGCGAGAAACAGATGCCTGCAGCACTGCAGGCGGCGCATGCCAATCTGCGTAATGCGCCGAAGATCTACACACAGATCGCGATCGAGCAGTTGGACGGTGACGTCGGTTACTTCGAGCACGATCTGCCCGCAGCATTTGCTGCAGCCGATGATCCGAAGCTGCGCCAGGAATTCGGCAGCGCGAATGCGCAGGTGATCGCGGCGCTGAAGGCCTACAAATCGTGGCTGCAAAAGCACCTGCTGCCGCTGTCACACGGCGAATTCAAGCTCGGCGCCAAGACTTTCAGTTCCAAACTGCTGTACGACGAAATGGTCGACACACCGCTCGATCGTCTGCTGCAGATCGGTGAACAGAATCTGCGTCAGAACCAGGCGGAGTTCGCACGCGTTGCCAAACAGCTCGAACCGGACAAGAGCGCTCGGCAGGTATTGGCGGAGCTGGCGAACAACTACCCCCCGCCCGCCAAACTGCTTGAGGCCTTCCGCGCCGACTTTGACGGTCTGATCGGTTTCCTCAACACGCATCAGATCATCACAGTACCTGAGGGTTCGCCGCCGACTCTGCAGGAGACGCCACCGTTCATGCGCGCGACCACCTTCGCCTCGATGGACACCCCGGGGCCATTCGAGAAAGTCGCGACCGAAGCCTATTTCAATGTCACATTGCCTGACTCTTCCTGGGACCCCAAGCGCATTGCAGGCTACATGGCGCAGTTCAACTATCCCGTGATCAGCAACGTGGTCGTGCATGAAGCGTATCCGGGACACTACGTGCAATTTCTGTGGATGCACCATGTGGACGATCGCGTGCGCAAGCTGATCGGAGCGAACAGCAACGCCGAAGGCTGGGCACATTACTGCGAACAGATGATGCTCGATGAGGGCTACGGGCAACCCGGAGTGGGTGCAAACAGCGAGCGCGATTCATTGATGCTGCGCTTGGGACAACTGCAGGATGCCTTGTTGCGCAATGCGCGCTACATGGTAGCGATCAAGATGCATACCGGCAGTATGACCACGGAACAAGCGATCGATTACTTCGTCAAAGAGGGATATCAGTCGCGCGAAACCGGTGAAGTGGAAACCAAGCGAGGCACGTCGGATCCAACCTATCTCTACTACACGCTCGGCAAGCTGCAGATTCTGAAGCTGCGCGCGGACTTGCAGCTGAAACAAGGCGGTAGTTTCCGGCTAAAGGATTTTCATGATGCTTTCATGCGGCAGGGATTCCCGCCGATCAAGCTGGTACGTCGCGCGTTGATGGGAGATGATTCTCCAACGTTGTAGCGTTTCGCGGACATTGAGGTGCAAGCTTGGCCGCGCATGACCGCCCGCTTCTTGCTGCTCTCAGCAGCCTCGCGCTCACGATGCCGGTGCTCTCGTCAGCGCAGGACGCGAGCGTGGGCGCAGCGCCAAGCCAGGCGTCGCAGAGTGCGGCGCGCCTTAGCTATCTGGACGGCAGCGTCTCGGTGCTGCCGCCCGGCGCGCAGCAGTGGGACAAGGCCTTCCTCAATCGTCCGCTGGGCACCGGCGATCAGTTGTGGAGTGACGCCGAATC
>DATMRM010000105.1:0-4097 GCA_035566155.1 Steroidobacteraceae bacterium
CCGATCGCGATCTCGATGTCGCCTTCGCCATCGAGCAATCGTTGCAGCTCCAGCACTCCCTTTCGCGGCAGGATGATCTGATGCAACTCCCTTGTCTTGCCAGCCAGGGGCACTTCGCACCAGGACAGCCGATGTCCATCGGTCGCTACGGCGCGCAGCGATTTGCCATCGGTCTCGAGCAGGGTCCCGTTCAGGTAATAACGCACGTCCTGCTGGGCCATCGCAAAGTGAGTCTTGTCGATCAGCCTTCGGCAATCATGCGCGCGGATCTGCAGCGTGTGCTGTGCGTTGATGTCCTCGATGATCGGGAACTCGGTCGCCGGCAGACTCGAAAGCGCAAAGCGGCTACGCCCACCGCGCACGAGGAATTTTTCGCCCTCACGCGCCAGCGTGATATTCGCCTTGTCGGGAAGATTGCGAATGATGTCGAGCAGCTTGCGGCCAGGCACCGTGACATCGCCAGCCTGCTGCACCGTCACCTCCGCTGCCGCTACCAGTTCCACCTCCAGATCCGTTCCGGTCACTCGCAACCGGTTGTCGCGTGCGCTCAGCAGCACGTTCGAGAGTATCGGCATGGTTTGCCGTCTCTCCACAACACCGATCACGCTCTGCAAAGCTTCGAGGAGATGTTCGCGTGCCGCCGAGACTTTCATGGGCTGGTGTTCCCTCTAACTTCTTAGATCTTCTTTCTTAGAAAGAGAATAGTGATGACTATAAGGCCTGTGAGTATGTCGAGAAACCACCGGCAACCTCATTTTTCTCGCATTCCGTAAGCCTTTCAACCCGGCTCGCGAGTGCGAACAAGCTCACGGGCTGTCGGTGTGCGGACTGTGGGTAACCTTATCCACAATCTCCTGCACAGGAAACACACCCTTATCCGGCCAGGGTTCTCAACAGGTTTGAGTAATCTTCCTGCATTCGTTGCTCGAGATCGCGCAGATCCTTGATCCGCTTGCAGGCGTGCATCACGGTCGTGTGATCGCGCCCGCCAAAGGCATCCCCGATCTCCGGCAGGCTATGAGTCGTGAGCTCCTTGGCAAGCGCCATCGCGACCTGGCGCGGCCTGGCCACGGAGCGACTACGCCGTTTCGACAGCAGATCAGCGACGCGCACCTTGTAGTAGTCGGCCACCGTCTTCTGAATGTTGTCCACGGTGATCATGCGCGCTTGCATCGACAACAGGTCTTTGAGCGCTTCCTTGGTGAAGTCGAGCGTGATCGGACTGCCGGTGAAGCGTGCGTTGGCGATCACACGCCGCAGCGCCCCTTCCAACTCACGGACGTTGGAACGAATGCGCTTGGCGATGAAGAACGCGACTTCCTCGAGCAGTTCAACGCCCACAGCCTGTGCTTTGCCGAGCAGGATCGCAACGCTGGTCTCCAGTTCCGGTGGCTCGATCGCCACCGTGAGTCCCCAGCCGAAGCGCGACTTCAGGCGCTCTTCGAGTCCCTCGACTTCGCGCGGATAGCGATCGCAGGTCAGGATGACCTGGTGCTGTCCTTCCAGCAGAGCGTTGAACGTATGAAAGAACTCTTCCTGCGAATGCTCTTTGTTGGCGAAGAACTGGATGTCATCGATCAGCAGCGCCTGCAGCGAGCGATAAGCAGTCTTGAACTCGTTGATGCGGTTGTGCTGCAGAGCCCGCACCATATCGCTGACGAAGCGCTCCGAGTGCACATACGCGACGCGCGCCTCCCGGTCACGTTCGGTAATCATATGGCCGATCGCATGCATCAAGTGCGTCTTACCCAGCCCGACGCCCCCGTAGATGAACAATGGGTTGTATGCGCGACCCGGATCACCTGCCACCTGTAGTGCTGCGGCCTTGGCGAAGTGATTGCTCTTGCCTTCAACAAAGCCATCGAACGTGAACTCGGGATTGAGCGGAACACCCACGGACTGAGCGCCATTCTTCGCGGCGCGCGCGACGACACCCGCACCATTCGTGCCGTTGACGGCGGTGGTCGTGCCCGGCACCGGTGGACGCGAGCCGACCTCCAGCGTGATCCCAGCGGCCTCAGGAAGACCGAACTCATGCATCAGTGTCGTCAGGCGCCCTAGCAGATTCGAGCGGATCCAGTCGATCACGAAACGATTGGGTGCGAACAAGCGCAGACCGCCATGACCTTCCTGCGCCTGCAACGGTCTCACCCAGGTGTTGAACTGCTGCTCCGGCAGTTCTGTTTCGAGCGCGCTCATGCAGCGCTGCCACAACGACGCTTCCAAATTGCGCGTTCCGGAAAAAAGGGGGGCGAAGTCTATACCCACGCCTGCAGCTTCGAAAGCATTTCTCGTCCGAGGAAAATTCCCGCTTCACGCGGTCACTGTTAACTAGCGGCAGTAAGTGCTTGCCAGCAGAGTAATAATCACTGCCAAGATTGACGCGCGCACCGGACGGGAGCGATCTCGAATCGAGTTATCGCGAATTTGCGACCGGCCTGCGCGCTGCTGCTCGGCTTGGCGCTGATTCGCTGGCAGGTGCCTCACCAGGTCAGTCAGCATCTCAACGTCCGATCGCGATGTCGAGAGTGGACGGCGCCAGATACCTCAGCGAGGACTGCGTGATCCGCACCAGGGCGCGTGCGGAAGCGGTGTTGGCCTCGATCAATGAATCGGACACTCGTATTGACAGGCGGTACGCCGCCCCTTACCCTGCCGGCCCGTTTTTTCGCAAAGTTTTCAGGGCCTTGAAGTCATGAAACGCACATATCAGCCGAGCAAGGTGCGCCGGGCACGCACGCATGGATTCCGGGCCCGAATGGCCACCAAGAACGGCCGCAAGGTGCTCAGCCGGCGGCGCGCCAAGGGCCGCAAGCGGCTAACCCCCTGATATAGCAGGCCCGGAGGTGTGCTGAGACCTCGTGGCGATGAACGCCGCCTCTCGACTCCATGCAACCCGATTCACGCTCCCGGCCATTCGCCGGATGCGCCGGCCGGCCGAATTCAAGCGCATCTATGCGAGCGGCAGGCGATTCAGCAATGAGTTCTTTACGGCCAACGCGCAGGTCAATGACTTGACGTGGGCGCGGCTCGGTATGTCCATCGCGGCACGAATTCTGCGCCGCGCAGTCGACCGCAATCGTATACGGCGACTGATTCGAGAGAGCTTTCGGATGCATCAGCAGCAACTGCCATCCCTGGATATCGTGATCGGTGCCCGCGCGGCTGCCGGAACGGCCGATCGAGTCCGGCTGCGTGCGGCGCTCGAGAGTCTATGGCAAAAGATAGCGAACTCATGCGCCGTGTGATGTGTCTTCTGATTCGTGCGTATCAGCTGTGTGTCAGCCCATGGCTCGGTGCGCATTGCAGATTCCATCCTTCCTGCTCGCAGTACGCACTGCAGGCTGTCAGCGAGCATGGGAGTTTGCGCGGTGGCTGGCTCAGCCTGCGTCGCCTGTTGCGTTGTCATCCGTTCCATCCTGGCGGCTACGATCCGGTGCCTCATGCCCACGACCATTAACCTGAGGGTGACTCTGTGGCTGCTGTTCGGGATGGCATTGTTCCTGAACTATGAGACCTGGCTGCACGACTACCCGGCTGACTCTGCGCCAGCCGCCTCAACCACCGCTGCGGTGCCAGCACCGCTCGGTAGCGTCGCACCGACGGCCGGACAGATTCCCGCGCGCAATGACGCCGCACCGGTGGCCGCCGCCGCTGCCACTCCAGCAGCCGCGGGCAATGCGCTGGCGGATGCGACCCAGTCCGACGCCAAGGCGCCAACCGTCCACGTGCACACCGACGTGCTGGATGCCGAGGTGAGCCTGGCTGGCGGTGAATTGAAGCGCGTCGACCTGCTTGCCTATCCGCAGGAGAAAAACCGGCCCAATGTGCCGGTACGTCTGCTGAACAACGATTCGCCGACGTCAATGTTCGTGCTCGAAAGCGGGCTGGCGGGCCCCGAGGGCGAGACGACCCCAACGCATCTGGCGCGCTATCAGTGTGCCGTGCAGGAACTGACGCTGGCGCGGGGTCAGAATGAGCTACAGCTGCCACTGACCTGGAGTGACGGCAATGGCGTGACGGTCACGCAGACACTGACCTTTCGTCGCGGCGACTATCGCATCGACCTGGACTACAAAGTCCAGAACGCTTCAGCT
>DATMRM010000106.1:0-2711 GCA_035566155.1 Steroidobacteraceae bacterium
TCCAGTTGCTCGACATGCGAGCGTTGTTCCTCGGGCTCGAGCCGGCCTTGCTTTCGAAACTCGAGCGGCTGAAGGATGCGCGTACAAAAACGGGCGCCCTCGAGCCGCTCACTGTAGAGCGGAAGGATGATTGCCCCCGTGCGCGCGGCGATGCGCACGATCTTGTGCACATTGGACTCGGCGTCCAGAGGCCGTCCGAAGCAGGGTATGGAGACGCGTCCTTCCATGACTTCGTCGATGGCGATGAACAGGATTCCGCCCGGTTGCTCGAGATGCTCCAGTGCCCGTCGCCAGACATTAGCGTCAAACGTCACCACCTTTCCGGGAAGGCGCGCATGTTGCATGACCGCTATCTGCGCCTGGACGCGATTGGGGGGCATTGGATTGGACAGCGCGCAAACGCGGCCCGGAGCATTGAGCGACAGCACGCTGCCACAGGTTTCCCAGTTTCCCAGGTGCACAAACGGGACGATGACGGGCCGCCCATCAGCAAGCACCGCTTGAAAGGTACTGCGGTCATCGATGTCGACGCGACCGCGCGGCACCATCTTATGTAGCAGGCAGTACTCGGCGTAAATGCGCCCAACATGCGCCCAGAATCGCACCTGAGTTGCTGCAAGCGTCGCCGGATTGACGGCCAGGTCCGGCCGCAGATGACCGATGCCGGCGGCTACGCGTGCATCGGCGTTCGGATAGGCACGTCGGCCCATCCGCTGCGCGAGCGCTGCACCCAAGCGCGATGCGACCGGAATCGGCAACGAGTGCATGACCCGATAGAGGGCCAAATCGCGACGCTCGGCCGCACTCATTCCGGCGACCGCCTGGGGTTCTACGATCTGCTCTGCCATACTCATTCGGTAAGCAGATTACAGCACTAACTTGAGGGGGGTAGATCCTTTCTGTACGCTGGGCCTCCAAACAGCGAGCCGTTCAGGTAGCGCACCAATGGCCGTCACAAGAGTGAATGAAAACTTGCTCGGGGGACTTGAAAGGCCGGTTCTGGCCTTTCTAGCAGATGCACTTCCTGGCTGGGTGGTACCCGATCACCTGACTGCGTTGGGCGTCGTCGGAGCGGTGCTGACTGCCGCGGGATTCATCCTGAGTCGCTGGTCCCTGTCATGGCTCTGGCTTGCAAGCGTAGGGCTTATACTCAACTGGCTGGGCGATTCACTCGACGGCACGGTTGCCAGGCGCCGCGGCATAGAGCGTCCGCGCTATGGATTTTTCATTGATCACACCACCGACATGCTGTCGCAAGCGCTCATCTTCCTGTCGCTCGGCCTGTCGCCCTGCGCGCACTTCGGTGTCGCCTGCGTCGGCCTGATCGCCTTCCTGATGATGTTCGTCTACACCCTGATAGGCGCCCACGTGCGCGACGTCATGCAGATCACCTATCTGGGTTTCGGTGCGACCGAGATTCGCGCGCTGCTGCTCATTGGCAATCTGCTGATACTGGCGTTTGGGATCCTGCACCTTCAATCCGGATATGCGCCGCTGTCGCTGCTCGGTTCCTTCTCGGGCCATGATGTCGCGATCTGCGTCATCTCCTTGACGGCGGCGGTGGTGATCATTCTGTCAACGGTTCGGGAAGCACGTACCCTCGCCGCACTTGATCCGACTCCGGGCGCGATGCTCGGTCCCAAATAGATAACAACACACGGTGAACACAACCAAGGCCCCCATCAGGGTTCTCATGGAAATGAGACCCGCGCTCGAAGGTCACGCCGGTATCCCGCAGGAAACGCGGTTGCTGTTTCGCGGTCTGTCGATGCTCGACAACATCGAGGTCGAGGGACTGTTGCAGAGCAATCAGTGGGTACTGGCTCGCGGGTTGCCGCCGCGACAAGGCGGCGACTCACACCGCCTGCCGGCGCATCGGCGCTTCAATCGCACGGGGCGTGTGGTGATTTCGCTCGAACAGACGTTCTGGCACGTTCGCCTGCGGGCAGCGCTGTGCACGATGGCGATGGCCGTGCGCCACATGCTCGGTGGCAAGGAGACTCTGGCGCGCTTCGAGTCGCTGCACTTCGAGGACTTTCTGTGGCGCAGGTTCTTCGCGCGTACGCTGCCAGCGTCGGACTACGACATCGTGACGCGCAACGGCTTTCGGGTGGCACGCATTCCCTGGAATGCAATGCATATCTGCGCTCTGGTAACCAGCTATTTGGGGCTACCGCTGTACCCGACGCTCGATACATCCGACTTCGATCTGATGATCAGCGAGACACCCTATCCTGCCACCGTCTCCAGGCGCACCAAGCTGGTGGTCAGATATCACGATGCGATTCCGCTGCTGATGCCGCACACGATTTCGGATCGTCACTATCACCACGCTTTCCACTACGGCGCGCTGCGCAAAAACGCTGCCAACGGCGCCTGGTTTGTATGCGTGTCGGAAGCAACCCGCAACGATCTGCTGTCCGTGTTTCCGCAGGTGGAGAAGCGATCGCTGACAATCCACAACATGGTCTCGCATCACTACTACTACGACCAGGCAAGCACGTCCGCTCGCTTACCGGAGATCATCAAGACTCGTTCGACGACGCTGCCGACGCCCGCGGCTCAGGCGAAGCTTACACCGCAGCTGCGCTATCTGCTGATCGTGTCAACGATCGAACCGCGAAAAAATCATCTCACGCTCCTGTCCGCGTGGGAGACGCTGCGAGCACAGCGCTATGCCGATCTCAAGTTGGTGGTCGTCGGCCGGCGAG
>DATMRM010000107.1:0-2383 GCA_035566155.1 Steroidobacteraceae bacterium
ATATGCTGGCAGGTCGGCAACCCATGGTGGACATGAAGATGATTGCACACATATTCCCCACCACCCTTGTAGCGGACAAGCATCTTGTGACCGCATCGCGCACACCAAGCGATGCCGTGCAGCAAAAGCTCACCGTTGCGAGGCGCTCCTCGTGTCTTGTTTCGCATGTATTCTGCCCGGTTGTCCGTTACGATGGCGCGGATTTTTTCATAGGTCGGCCAGTCGATATAGGCAGGATAGCGATCCTTCACGACGATCCGCCATTCCGCCGTCGGCCGCGCGACCTTTGACGGTACTGCGCCTTCGCGCGTGAGTGTGCGTATGCGGGTCCGGCCATACACAAAGGCGCCAGCGTAGGCCGGATTCTTCAGGATCGTCGCAACGGCCGTGACTGTCGCTCGTCTCCAACGCAGTTCGCCATGCCGGTCGCGGCGCGGAATGTCGAGACCGCGATCGTTCAAGACGCGCATGACCTTGGCTACAGTGCGGAACTTCAGAAACGTCTCGAAGACAAGCCCCAGCCGTTCCTGAATCGCCATGTCGGGATCCTTGACGACCACACCGCTCGGATCGCGGATGAGGCCGATCGGCAGAGTGAGCGCCAGCTCGCCGCGCTCGGCCTTGGCAAGGAGACCGGCGGTCAGCCGACTACGGATCGTGTGCAGTTCGAGCTCCGATATCGATCCCTTCAGGCCGAGGAGGAGGCGCCCATTGGGGCTGCCCGGATCATAGACGCCGTCTCGATCGGCGATGAGGCAGCCGCGCAGGCCGCAAATGTCCAAGAGCGGATACCAGTCGGAGCAGTTACGCGCCAGACGCGTCACATCGATTGACAGGATCAGCCCCACCTCGCTGAGTCCGACCCGACCAACGAGCTCCTTAAAGCCGCTCCGCTGCGCAGCGGACGCGGCGCTCTGGCCGAGATCCGCATCGATTACATCGATGTCGGCCTCATGCCATCCGAGTTCCCGAGCACGCTGGCGAAGCGCGTATTGGAGCCGCAGGCTTTCCTGGTTGTTCACCACCTGGTGGGGCGTCGACTGCCGAATGTAGACAACCGCCTTGCGGTCCAAGTGTGTCGGCTTGACCAGTTCGGACCTCACGAGAGACCTCCGCCAGGACCGCGGCGACGTCGTCGACGATCTTGCGCCGCAGAGCCGGCGGCAGTACCGCCCAAAGATCTCTCGGATCTACGCTCATGGCATTCGAGACATTCGACCGCTGATATAAGATCGCGAAGTGCCTCTATACACAATTTGATCTGATTCGCATTCACCTCGTAAGCCTCAGTTACAGATATTGGGACCAGTAGTCTTGTCCCGCCTTGATATTCTACTTCATATGAAGGTGGAAAGTTGCCACCTCGATGGGTCGAGCGGCGGATCACGCGGAAGGATCGCCCATAGAGAGGATGTCGCGGATCCAGAACCTGGATTACCTCGCCTAATGATTCGTCAGACTCACCAGAGGGGATATTCCTGTAGGCCCTCGCTGGAAGGGTGCGAGTGGCGGGCGACGGCGCGCAACCTGCGACCCGAGCTGGCAGGCTGATGCGAATCCTGGGTGATCACGCGGGATTCATTGGCTGCGACGCGGCGGCGTGAGTCATCAGCATGGCGTTGTGCAGATCGATCTCGCGGCCCTGCCTGACGATCCGGACGTCCTGCAGCAAATGCTGCGAGAGGTGGTGCCTGAGTTGCAGGCCGAGAACGAGAAGCTGTGGCTGCTGATCCAACGTCTGCTGCGCCATCGGTATGGGCCACGCTCGGAGCAGCTCGATCTCGAGCAACTGCAGCTTGTCCTGGAGGACGAACAGCAGAGTGCCGCCGAAAGCGAGGCCGCCAAGGATGCGGTGGAACCATCGGAGCGACGGCGGCGCATCGAGGTGGCCAATCGCAATCGCGGTGCGCTGCCGGCGCACCTGCCGCGCTACGAGGTTGTCATCGATATCGAGAACAGGGAATGCCCGTGCTGCGGCGGCGTGCTACACCTGATCGGCGAAGATCGCAGCGAGATGCTCGATCTGGTGCCCGCCCAGCTGCGCGTGAAGGTGGTGTGCCGGCCGCGCTATGGATGCCGCACCTGCGAGGGCGCGGTGGTGCAGGCACCCGCGCCGGAGCGGCCGATCGACGGCGGCATGGCGACGGAGGCGTTGATCGCGCACGTGGTGGTCAGCAAATTCTGCGATTCGCTGCCACTCTATCGCCAGGCGCAGATGCTCAAGCGCCAGGGTATCACACTGGACCGTTCCACGTTGAGCGCCTGGGTGGGACGCGCGTGCTGGTGGCTGGCGCCGCTCTATCAGCTGGTGCTCGGCACGGTGCTGTCGTCGGACAAGGTGTTCGCCGATGAGACGACATTGCCGGTGCTCGAACCCGGCCGA
>DATMRM010000108.1:0-3229 GCA_035566155.1 Steroidobacteraceae bacterium
CCACGTTTGTGGTGGTGGGCGGAGACCATGGGCCTGCGCAAGTTCACGGAGATGCTGTTCACTGGGCGCCCATTTACCGCCAAGGAGATGCATGAATGCGGGTTCGTGAACAGTGTGGTGCCGCGCGAGAGGCTGGAGGAGGAAACGCACAAGTATGCAACCGCCTGCTCGCGAAGCCGTCCGACTGACACCGTGACGGTGCAGAAGACCTTTCTCGAGATCTACAAGCAGTATCGCGGCGAGCAGATGGGCAGCACGCTGACTGCGATGGTCGAGTCACTGTGGCCTTATATGCGCCATGAACCCGACGATCTCCAGTTCACCGCTGACCTGATGGATGCCGGGCTCAACAACGCCGTCAAGCAAATCGAGATGGGCTATCCGCCGGAATGGCGCATGAGCTATTCGGGGCGGAAGAAGAAATAAGTACGTGCTGCGTTACACGATGCCGCTGCTCGAACCGGCGGCGGCCGGTCGGCGGCGTGCACATTGGGCGCGATAGCCGCTCAAGCGATAGGCCGCCAGTGGCGCAATGGCCGCGGCCTTGTTCAAGCGCGCCTGCGCCAGGATCGGCTGCACGTCGGTCGTGAAGGCACGTTTCAAGGTTTGGTTGGCCATCATCACATCGTTGCTGTGTTGATACGCCGCGAGCTGCTCGCGGTCGACCAGCAGCGCCTGGGCATAGGCGCGCTGCAGCTCGATCGCACTGCTGATGAGACTCTCAATCGGATCCGTCACGTTGTGCGATTGATCGAGCATGTGGGCCGGGCTAAAGTTCGGGACGGCCCGCCACTGCGCATCCACCAGTTCGTTGAAGATCAGAAACAGACGAAACGGTTCGATCGAGCCGGCGTCCAGATCATCATCGCCGTACTTGGAATCATTGAAATGAAAACCGCCGAGCCGTCCGGCATGAATCAGTCGCGCGACGATCATCTCGATATTCACGTGCGGGGCATGATGGCCCAAGTCCACCAGACAACGTGCCTTGGGTCCCAGCGTCTGCGCGGCCATGAGCGAGCTGCCCCAGTCCTGGATCACGGTCGCGTAGAAAGCGGGCTCGTACATCTTGTGCTCGAGCAGCAATCGCCAGTCCGCAGGCAGCGCGGAATAGATTTTTGCGGCGGATTCCAGATAACGTTCAAACGCGCGCGCGAGATGCTGCTGGCCCGGAAAGTTCGCGCCATCGCCGATCCACAGCGTGAGTGCCTTGGAACCCAGAATCTCCCCGATGCGAATGCACTCCAGGTTGTGCTCGATCGCCTGCTCGCGCACCGCGGCATCCGTGTGTGTGAGGCTGCCAAATTTATAGGAGAGTGACCCCTTTCGGTCTTGGAAGGTGTTGGAATTCACCGCATCGAAGGTGAGTCCCAACGCGCGCGCGCGCGCTTTGAGCTCATTCGGCTCGGCACGGTCCCAGGGCAGGTGCAGAGACACGCTAGGTGTGGCAGCGGTGAGGGCGTGAACCACCGCGCAGTCCTCGAGCTTGTCGAACACGTCTCGAGGCTCGCCGGGAATAGGAAAGCGCGCGAAGCGCGTCCCGCCGGTGCCGACACCCCAGGAGGGCAGGGCGACTTGAAAACCCATTACCGCGCGCGTGATCCGCTCGACGTCGATTTGGCGATGTGCGAGCTGCGCGCCGAGTGTCGCATACGCGGCTCGCTGACTTTCGAGCAGCGTGGCATTGAATTCTGCGATGACGCCCGGTTCGCTCAAGTTGATCTGGCTGGTGTCGTTCATGGCGTCCCCCCAAAACGAATCTCGTCAGCGCGCGAAGGCCGCGGCGTTGCCGGCATCGACATTGATGATATTGCCGGTGGACTTCGATGCGCGCTCGGAAGCCAAGAACGCCACGGCCTCGGCGATATCCTCCGGATACACACTGCGCTTGAGGAGACTGCGGCCGCGATAGAGCTCTTCGAGCTCATCGGTCGTGGTGTGGTTCTGCCGCGCCCGCTGCTCGGCCCACTCACCTTGCCAGATGCGCGAGCCGCGCAGCACCGCATCGGGATTGACGACATTGACGCGAATACCGGCCGGCGCGAGCTCCAGGGCCAAACACCGCGCAAGATGTAGCTCCGAGGCCTTGGCAGTGCAATAAGCTGCCGCTCCCGGGGAGGCCACCAGCGCATTCTTGGAGCCAATGAAGACGATTGCGCCGCCCAGGCCCTGGGCTTTGAGCAGTTGTACACATTGGCGACTGACGAGGAAATAGCCGGTGGAGAGAATGTCCATGTTTCGCTGCCACAGCTTGAGTGTTGTTTCCTCGATCGTGGCCGCCGAGGCGATGCCAGCGTTGGAGACGCAGATATCGAGCCCGCCGTAGTTCCACGCGGTATCTGCGAAGATCGCGGCGATCGCCGTCTCATCCGTGACGTCGCCGGGCAGGCCGATGCCGCTGTCGCGACCGTACTGGCTGTGCAGCTGGCTCATCGCCTCATCCAGTGCCTGCTGATCAATATCGGTGAGCACCACACAGGCACCTTCATCCAGGAGCCGGCGCGCGGTGGCCAATCCAATGCCGCCCGCACCACCGGTGATCAGCGCGACGCGTCCCGCGAGCGCTTTCGGTTTTGGCAGGCGTTTGAGCTTGGCTTCCTCGAGCAGCCAATATTCGATGTCGAAGGCTTCCTGTTCGGGCAGTGCGCGATAGCCTGAGATGTTCGAAGACTCGCGCATGACGTTGATCGCGTTGATATAGAACTCCGCCGCGATACGCGCCGTGGCTTTGTCGGCTGCGAATGTGATCATCCCCACGCCGGCGACCAGGTACACGACGGCATTGGGATCGCGCATCGGCGGTGAATCGGGGTGCTTACAGCGCTGGTAGTACGCGGCGTAGTCGCGACGATACGCCTCGATCGCCGCCGGCAAGCGTTCAATCAGCGCGCGCTCGTCTTCTTGGGCCGGATTAAACTCGAGCACCAGCGGTCGGATCTTGGTGCGCAGGAAATGATCGGGACAAGAGGTGCCCAGTGCTGCCAGCCGCTCAAACGGCTCACTACCGACAAACGCCAGCACCGCAGGGGTGTCATCAAAATGGCCTACCTTCGGTACGCCTTTGGAGATGAGTCCACGGATATGCGGCATGATGCTCGCAGCAATCCGTCGACGACTGGCCTGCGGCAGCGGCGCATATTTGAGGCGGCCCAGTCCCGCATCACGCGTGTTGTGCTCACCGATCCATCCGATGGCCCGGTTGATCACATCGAGGGTGTTGGCGTAGCAC
>DATMRM010000109.1:0-2913 GCA_035566155.1 Steroidobacteraceae bacterium
GTCGAAGCCGAATAGAAGATGCGCCCTACCGGGTTGATGTTGTCTTCCAATCGGTCGTTGGCGAACGGCTCGACGATCATCCAGGTCCCGTCCGGCTTGAGCGACTGTCTCACATGGGCCGAAGCGCCGACCGGGTCGCCCATGTCGTGCAGGCAATCAAACATGGTGACCAGGTCGTAGTCACTGCCCTGAAACGATTTGGCGCTGGCCAGTTCGAAACTGACGCGTCCTTCCAGCCCGGCCTTCTTCGCTGAGGATCGTGCGTTCAGCACTGACGGCTCGTGATAGTCGAAGCCGACGAACTGCGACTTCGGAAAGGCCTGCGCCATGATGATCGTGGACGCGCCATGACCACAGCCCACGTCGGCCACGCGCCCGCCGGACTTGAGTTTCCCCTCGATCCCTTCGAGCGAGGGCAGCCATTGGCTCACCAGGTTGGCCGCGTATCCGGGACGAAAGAAGCGCTCCGTTCCGTGAAACAGTGAGGCATCGTGCTCGTGCCAGCCGAAACCAGCACCGCTCTTGAGCCGTTCAGTCATTTTCGGAATGGCTTTGAATTGCGCGACCGCGATCTGAAACGCGCCCGGGATGAACGCCGGGCTGCCCTCATCCGCCAGCGCAAAGGCCTGTTCCTCGGTGAGACTGAACGCCGCGGACTTCGGGTCGTACTCCACGTATCCGCTCGCGACCTGGGCTGACAACCACTCGCGCAGATAGCGCTCATCGGTCTGCGTGCGCCCCGCCAGTTGTTCGACCGTGGCAGGGCCGTTGCGCAGTGCCTTGTAGATCCCCAGGGAATCGCCAACCACGATCGTAGCCGCGTGCATTACCGCGCCCAGATCGCCGACGAACTTCCCCATGAACGCGTTGAGCTTGTCTTCGTCAATGGCCATGGTCCGAACTCCAGTGTGAGGTGAGTGAGCGAAGTCTGAGGCCGAACATCCGACAAATGACCGACAGATGCTCCTAGCCGGGGGCCATTGCACTGCGGCGGACACTCTGCGTTTCGGCGGAGGGTTCGACCCCCAGGGTGAAGGACAGCATCTGCCGGCAGCGTGCATAGGTCGCCAGTGCACCCGCGCGATCACCGCGATGGATCTGTACCGACATCAGCCGGCGGTACAACACTTCCGAGACCGCCTCCAGTTCCACGGCACGCCGATACGTGAGCTCTGCCTTTTCCCATTGCTGCCGCTGTTCCCAGTGCGCGCCGATGGCGGTCAGGTCGCGAAACATCCGGCTTGCCAGTCGCTGACGCCCGGCGATCAGCCATGACTTGTCCTCTTCTCCTGGCAGGACATGAGCCGGATACAGCGCTAGCAGTCGCTGGGCCGTGCGCTCGAGATCGACGTCCGAAATCTCCGGCGCATTCAACGCACGCTCGGCCCTCTGATGTGCGCGCTCGAACGCCAGGGTGTCCACCCAGCACACGGATTCATTCAGCGCGACCCGCCCTTCGTGCCAGCGTATGGCATCATCGCTTCCGATCAGCTTGCGCAGCCGCCGCAGCGTCACTTCCAGGGACTCGCGCGCAGCGTCACCATCGGCATCGGGCCACAGCAGCTCCGCGAGAGCCTGCGCGCTCAGTTCGCCCGCAGGCTGCACTGCCAGCACCTTCAGCATCTCGAGCGGTTTCTTCTGCGCCTTGCCGGTGGCAGGCTGTGGGGGCGCGTCCGAGCGCAGTTCGAATCCTCCCAGCAGTCGCAGGCGCACGGGCCAGGGCCAGCTATCGCAGTCCGGTGATTCGGGCAGGATACCCAGTTCGGCGATGAAGCCGCGAGCGCTCTCGCTTTCGATGTTCGACTCCAGCGCGAGCGCGAGCATTCGCCGAAAACCCAACACCAGCCAGCGAAGCGAGGAGGCGCTGTGATCCGCCCGGGCCTGTCGCAGCGCCTCGCAAAGACAGGCGCTGGCCGCTTCGGCATTCCCCTGCGCCTGTAGCCGATAGGCTTCGACCATCCCTATCAACGGCTTATGGTGATTAAAGACGGTGGAGGCAGTGAGTGCTCGCGCCTGGCGCAGCAATTCATCTGCGCGTGACAGCTGACCGGCTTCCACCAAGGCGCTGGCGATGAGCGTCGGAAACAGAATGTTGAAGTAGGGAGAATCCGTCTTGCTGGCCGCTGTCAGGCAAAGCTCGCCGTGATATACGGCCAGCGACGGATCGCCCCGAGCCTGAAACAGCAGCATGCGGGCCAGATGAAATTGGGCGGTCTCGGCGAATCGATTGGCATCAACCCGATCGCCAAGCTCATGCACCAACGCGCTGGCCTGCAGTGGCGACGGTCCCAGCAGGTGCAGCAGCGCCCGGAAGAAGCGATCGTAGAAGCGAAACCACTTCATGCCGAAATCATTGACGATCCGGCGCAGCGCATCGAGCGCCTGTATGCCTGCGGTGTGCGCTCCGGTCAGTGCGGCATAGAAGCTGAAGTAAACCAGCCAGCCGGCGCGACGAAAGGCGGTGAGTTCTGGAAGCTCAAACATCGATCCGACCCGCGCCACCAGACTCCGGGCCTTTTGCAGCTCATTGGTGTAGCAGAAATACGCCAGCAGCTGGGTCACCATGTCGGCTCTGGCTGTCAGCGGAATGTCCAGCTCCAGCGCTCCCTCGACCTCGCGCAGGCAGTTTGGCAGGGCCGGGTGCGACGGCTGGCGCAGCATCGCCGCGACCAGAAATGCGGTCAGTACGCGCACACGCTCGGCGGGGGTCGAGTAGGAAACCCCGGTTCCGATGCCACGTTCCAGCACCGGAATCCACCGATCCAGATCTGCGATGCCAATCTGCTCGATGTTGTGTGTCTCCACGATTCCGGTCGCGGCAATGAGGCAGCCCCTGTGATCACCCGCTAGCTGGAAGACCTCGAAAGCGCGGGTCAATATCAGGCGGGCGCGGGTCGGATCAACCAGCACGAC
>DATMRM010000110.1:0-3338 GCA_035566155.1 Steroidobacteraceae bacterium
ACGTCGCCTCCAGCGATGCCACGAATATCAAGTCGGCGATCGTGCGCAATGGGGATGACTACATCATCAACGGACGCAAGTGGTGGACCTCCGGTGCCGGGGATCCGCGCTGCAAGATCCTCATCTTCATGGGCAAGACCAATCCGCAGGCCGCGTTGCACAGCCAGCAGTCGATGATCCTGGTGCCGATGGACACACCCGGAGTCAAGATGCTGCGCACGCTGAACGTGTTCGGCTACGACCACGCGCCGCATGGCCATGCACAGATTGATTTCGTCGATGTGCGTGTGCCGGCGGAAAACATACTGCTCGGCGAAGGCCGGGGCTTCGAGATCGCGCAGGGTCGGCTGGGGCCGGGGCGCATCCACCACTGCATGCGCGTCATCGGTCTGGCCGAGCGCGCGCTGGAAATGCTGTGCAAGCGTGCGACCTCCCGCGTGACCTTCGGCAAGCGCGTGTCGGATCACGGTGTGACGCTGGAGCGCATCGCCGAGGCGCGCATCATGATCGATCAGGCACGCTGGCTGGTGCTGCACGCGGCCTACATGATGGATACGGTCGGCAACCGCGCGGCGAAGCAGCAGATCGCGATGATCAAAGTGGCGGCCCCGAAGATGGCCTGCCAGGTGATCGACTGGGCCATTCAGGTGCACGGCGCCGGGGGTGTCTGCGACGACTTCATTCTGGCCGCGGCCTACGCCGGGGCGCGCACCCTGCGACTGGCGGACGGCCCGGATGAGGTACATCGTGAGCAGATCGGCAAACTGGAGCTCGGCCGCTATCGTCCGCGCGATGTGAGCAGTCCGAGCGCCGCCGCAAAATAGATCGTCGACCTCTACGGGGGCTTCAGAGCATGCTGAACGATCGCCACTTCAAATTCTGGCCGGCCAACTCGGCGTGGCACCTGACCGCCCCGGAGACCAATCTCTTCTACAACGCGGAAGTCTCGGCCAAGCGCTACCCGAACAAGCCGTACATGATCTTCTACGGCACGACGGTCACATTCGGCCAGTTCGCCGATGAAGCGACCCGAGTTGCGGGATTGCTCGAGAAGAGCTGGGGCGTGCGTCCAGGCGATCGGGTGCTGCTGATGATGCAGAACTGCCCGCAGTTTGCGATCGCCTACTACGGGATCCTGCGCGCCAACGCGGTCGTCGTGCCGATCAACCCGATGGCGGTGACGCACGACGTCAAGCGCTATGCCGATGACAGTGGTGCGACCCGGATCATTGTATCGCAAGAGCTGTTTGCGAAGGTCGAACCGCTGCTGGGCAGCGAACTCAAGCATGCACTGGTCGCGACGTACTCGGACTACCTCAAGGTGCCGACCACGCTGTGCGTGCCGGAATTCATCTCCGCGCCGCGGCAGGGCATGAGCCACAGCGCCGCCACACGCTGGATCGACATGCTGGAGCTCAGTGTGCAGCCAGGCCCCTTGACCGCGGGGCCGGATGATCTGTGCGTGATGCCCTACACCTCCGGGACCACCGGCGTTCCCAAAGGCTGCATGCATACGCATCGCAGCGTGATGCATACCGCCGTCGCCGGCATGCGCTGGTTCGCGACGCAACCCGAACTCACACTGATGGCCGTGGCGCCCTTCTTTCATGTGACCGGTATGCAGGGCAGCATGAGCGGGCCGCTGTATGTCGGCAATACCGTGGTGCTGCTGCCACGCTGGGATCGCGATGCGGCCGCGGAGCTCGTGCAGCGCTACCGGGTCAGCTCCTTCACGGCGATTCCGACCATGCTGCAGGACTTCTTCGGCAATCCGAAGCTCGCGCAGTACGATCTGTCCTCGCTCACGCGTCTGAGCGGCGGCGGCGCGGCAATGCCGGCGGCGGTCGCGCAGCGACTGGAAAAAATGGGGGTGCCGTTTCTGGAAGGCTACGGCCTGTCGGAGACGATCGCCGCCACGCACATCAATCCCACTGAGCGCGCCAAGGATCAGTGCCTCGGAATTCCAATCCACGACACCGATTCACGCATCATCGATCCGAGCACGCTGCAGGAGCTGCCGCAGGGGGAGACCGGCGAGATCGTGACGCACGGACCGCAGGTCATGCAGGGCTACTGGAACAAGCCGCGGGAAAGCGCTGAGGCCTTCATCGAGCTGGACGGCAAGAAGTTTCTGCGAACCGGCGATCTGGGGCGCATCGATGAGGACGGCTATTTCTTCATGATCGACCGGCTCAAGCGCATGATCAATGCCTCGGGCTTCAAGGTATGGCCGGCTGAAGTCGAAGCGATGATGTACTTGCATCCGGCGATTCAGGAAGCCTGCATCATTGCCGCGGCCGATGCGCATCGCGGCGAGACGGTCAAAGCGGTCATCGTGTTACGGCCGGACTGGAAGGGCAAGGTCAACGAGGCGCAGATCATTGCCTGGAGTCGCGAACAGATGGCGACCTACAAGACCCCGCGGATCGTGGAGTTCGCTGACTCACTGCCCAAATCCGCTTCCGGCAAAATCCTCTGGCGCGAACTGCAGGAACGCGAGAACGCAGCGCGCAAGAGTCAGGCAAGCTAGCCCACTCACAATAAGGCAGACCCTTCATGAAAGCCCTCATCAGCCGCGAGCCCGGTGGCCCGCAAACCCTTGTGGTGCAGGACATGCCTGATCCGGTCGCAGGACCCGGTCAGGTGCGCGTCGCGGTGCGCGCCTGCGGCGTGAACTATCCGGATCTGCTGATCATTCAGGATCTGTATCAAATCAAGCCCCCGCGCCCATTCGCTCCCGGTTCGGAGTGCGCCGGCATCGTCGATGCGGTGGGTGCGGGCGTGGAGAACGTAGCGGTGGGCGATCGGGTGCTGCTGGCACCGGTGCGCGGGGGTATGGCAGAACTGGCGGTGGGCGATGCCCGCAACTGCTGGAAGATTCCTCAGTCGATGCCGTTTGACGAGGCCGCGTGCCTGGTCATGACCTATGGCACCTCGTATCACGCGCTCAAGGACCGCGCCGCGCTCAAAGCGGGCGAAACGCTGCTGGTGCTCGGCGCGGCCGGCGGTGTCGGGTTGGCCGCGGTGGAACTGGGCAAGTCGATGGGTGCACGGGTGATCGCGGCGGCCTCGAGCGAGGAGAAGCTGGCGCTTGCCGAAGAGGTCGGCGCCGAGTCGGGCGTGCTCTACCCGGTGGGTCCGCTCGACAAGGCGGACGCGAAGGCACTCACCGAGCACTTCAAGGCAGCGTGCGGCAATGAGGGCGCGCACGTCATTTACGATGCGATCGGCGGGGACTACGCGGAGGCCGCCCTGCGCTCGATCGCATGGAACGGGCGCTTCCTGGTCGTAGGATTTCCGGCCGGTATTCCGAAGATTCCACTCAACCTGCCGCTGCT
>DATMRM010000111.1:0-4537 GCA_035566155.1 Steroidobacteraceae bacterium
GCGCCGGCAGGCGACCGAAGAGGTGCGCCGTATGTTTTCGATGGCGATGTGGATGGCCGCGTTGGTGGCACCGGTCCAGATATTCGCCGGAGATCAGCAGGGTCTGAATACGTTGAAATACCAGCCCGCCAAGATCTATGCGCTCGAAGGCGACTTTCAGGCGCACCCGGACGGAGCGCCACTGATCCTGTTTGGGATTCCGGATCAGCGCTCGGGCGTGGTGCGCGATGCGATCGAGATTCCGAAGCTTGGCTCACTGCTGCTCAAACACGACCTGCACGCGCCACTTCCCGGACTGGACAGCTTTCCACGCCGCGACTGGCCGGTGGTGGGTGTGATCTTCTGGAGCTTTCGCATCATGGTCGGATTGGGCATGGCCATCCTGACCTTGGGGTTGGTCAGCCTGTTCACGCGCGTGCGCGGGACGCTTCATCAAAATGTCTGGCTGCATCGGGCGGCGCTGTGCATGGGACCGGCGGGGCTCATCGCCGTGATCGCCGGCTGGTTCACGACCGAAGTCGGGCGCCAGCCGTTCACGATCTATCATGTGTTGCGCACCGCTGAATCCGCCTCGCCCATTGCCGCACCCGCGGTCGCCGCGTCGCTGGCGGCGTTTGCCGTGGTTTATTTCACCGTGTTCGGCGCCGGCGTGTTCTTTCTTCTGCGCCTGATGTCGAAGCCGCCACAGTCCGGCGAGTCGGCGATGCCGGAGCACGGCGCGCCGGCGCATCCGCTACCGGCGCAACCATGATTCCCGACGCCGCACTCACTGATGTGTGGGCGGCCATCGTCGCCTTCGCTGTGTTCGCGTATGTCGTGATGGACGGGTTCGATCTGGGCATCGGCATCCTGTTTCCGCTGTTCGACACGGAGCAGGAGCGCGGTACGCTGATGAACTCGGTGGCACCGGTGTGGGATGGCAATGAAACCTGGCTGGTGATGGGTGGCGGTGCGTTGATGGCCGCGTTCCCGCTCGCGTACGCGGTGCTGATCCCGGCGCTGTACACACCGCTGATCGCGATGCTGCTGGGCCTGATCTTCCGCGGCGTCGCCTTCGAGTTCCGCTGGCGCACGCAGCGCGGCCGCAAGCATTGGGATCGCGCCTTCTTTTTCGGCTCCGCACTCGCCGCGTTCATGCAGGGCGTGGCCCTGGGCGCAGTACTTCAGGGCATCCATGTTCAGGGGCGGCACTACGCGGGCGGCTGGTGGGACTGGTTCTCACCATTCAGCGTGCTCACCGGACTGGCGCTGCTGGCCGGGTACGCCAGCTTGGGCGCCACCTGGATCGTCATGAAGACCGAAGGTCCGCTGCAACAGCATGCATTTCGCCTGTCCCTGCGTGCAGGCATCGCACTGATCACCGGCATCGTCGCGGTCAGCGCAGCCACACCGTGGCTGCAGCATCGCTACTATGAGCGCTGGTTTGCGTTTCCCAACATTCTGGTGACCTCGCAGGTACCGCTGCTGGTACTGATCACGGTCACGCTGTTCCTGATCGCACTGCGCCGACGCTGGGAGCGTCTGCCCTTTGCGCTGACACTGGTGCTGTTCGCGCTGGGATATGTGGGCCTGGGTGTGAGCGTCTATCCATACCTGGTGCCCGACAGCATCTCCATCACCGATGCCGCAGCCCCAGCGATCAGTCAGCGCTTCATGCTGGTGGGCACGGCGATATTGATTCCCATCATCCTCGTCTACACCGCGCACGCGTACTGGGTGTTTCGCGGCAAGGTCAGGACAGCGGGGTATCATTGAAGACACGCCGCTGGTCCCATCGTCTGGCCTGGTTTGTCGGACTGTGGGCCGCCAGCGTACTGCTGACCGTGTGCGTGGCACAGCTGTTGCGCTGGCTGTTTGCGCGAATCCTGGCCTGAACACTGCGGTACGCCCAGGCGGTTACAAACGCCTTGGGTTTGCCCTATCAGCGCATCACGATCGCGGCGCCTTGATTTACTCAATGCACCTGGTGGAGCTGATGGTTAACAAGAATAGTGTTTATTAATGGACCAATTTCCATTCCTACCTTGGCCATGCCCAATTGCATTTGTTGCTGCGCGCCTGGACTGGACATCGCCGCCTGAAACTTCTTGTATGCCGGATAGCCGAGAAGCTCGCCAAGCGATCGCAACTCGCATAAACCATCCTGTTGGCCATGATCACTACAGTTTCCCCGCAACCAGGGCCGCCAGCGCCAGAACCTGCTTCCGTCCACTGGGCGTGTCGCCATGGCTGATCGAGAGAAAGTAGCGCACGTTCCCTTTGCGCACATGGATTGCGTCATTGCTATCGAGGTAGGCCTCGTCACCGATGTTTTCGGGTGTACTGTTCTTGCCAAAGAACATCTTTAGCCGCGTATGCAGATCCGTGGCCTGCGCCACCGAGGCATCGAAGTACACGCGGAAAAGCACTTGATCTTGCCCGCGCGAGCTCTGGTAGTGACAGTCTGTTCCCTGCACCGTGTTCGCGAAGGGCCGTGGTGCCACGCTCTTTTCCGGCGCGCCGTATTGATCGCCCAGTGTGCCTCTCATTTGCGCTGGCGACAGCAGCGAACAAGGGTCCTTCGGCGTATCGGTCGCCCGCGCTCGTTGCCCCGCAAAGCCAAGCTCCAGAATCATCATTCCGAGCATCACCACCGCTCGCATCTCGCACCTCCTCACGTCGAATCAATGCGTTCGTACATTGGGCGTTCCTTCCGGCGGCTGCAGTCCCTTGGTATAGAGCACCTTGCCTTCGGGCGTCACCAGCACCGCGTCAACGTCGTCGAGCTGATTGTAGATGCGCAGCGCCTCTTGCGGTCCCAGAATGAACGCAGTCTTGGACAGGCCATCCGTGCGGGTAGCGGTCGGCGCGATCACGGTGGCACTGCGCACTTTGCTGGCGGAGCGCCCGGTGTGCGGATCAATGATGTGGTGATAGCGCACACCGTCCTCGTCGAAGAAGCGTTCGTAGTCACCGGAGGTTGAGAAGGCCGCATCGACCAGCGGAATGCGTGTGATGATTTCATCCGGGTGATCCGGATGTCGGATGCCGACGATCCACGGGCGCCCGAAGCGATCGCCAATGACCCGGCTGTCGCCGCCGGCATTGACCAGGGCATGGGTATAGCCAAGCCTGCGCAGCACATCGATGCCGCAATCCACCGAGTAACCCTTGGCGATCCCGCCCAGATCAATCCGCACTCCCGGCTGCGAGAAGTGTACGGTCTGCGCCTTCTCATCGAGTATCACGTGCTGGTAGCTGATCGCCGGCAGCGCGGCTCTTATCTGCTCCTCGGTCGGCCGCTTGCGTTCGCGAAAGTCATACATGTAGCCGACGCTTGCATAGGTAATGTCGAACGCGCCCTCCGTGATGCGTGAGTAGTCGAGAGAGGTCTGCAGCAGCTTGAACAGCTCGGCCGAAATCGGCAGCGCTTGCTGCGCGGCCAGCTGATTGACTTTGGACACTTCGCTGTCGGGCTTATACGTGCTCATCGTGTCGTCGATGTGCCGCATTTCATCCATCACCGCATCGATCGCGGCCTCGCCCTTCTTCTCATCATCGGCCCAGAGCTCGACATAGATCCGAGTGCCCATGATGCCGTCTACGGTGCGGCTCACCCATTTCGCCTGGGCCGCAGAGCTCAGGAGTGTGGCTGACAGTGCCGAGCAGGCCAGCGCGGCGAGCAGCCGCGCACGCCTCAGGCGGCGCGGGTAAATCCCGCCGCTTCGAGCAGATTCTTTTGCTGTAACCATTCCCGATTGTAGAGACGCGACAGGTACTTCGAGCCGGTGTCACACAACACCGTCACGATAGTATGACCCGGGCCGAGATCGCGCGCGACCCGCACTGCGGCCGCCACGTTCACGCCACTGGTGCTGCCGACGAACAGTCCTTCCTCGCGCAGCAGGCGATAGACCAGCTGGACCGTCTCCGGGTCCTCGATGTGAACGGCGTCATCGATCGGCGCGTCCTGCATGTTGGCGGTGACACGCCCGATGCCAATTCCCTCGGTGATCGAGCCGCTGCCGGTTGCCTTGACGACCCCATGCTTGATGAACTCATACAGCGAACTGCCCGGCGGGTCGGCCAGCACGGTGCGCACCTTGGCACTGCGCGATTTCAGATATTCGGAGACGCCGGCCACGGTGCCGCCGGTGCCGCTGGCCGAGACGAACGCATCGATCCGCCCGCCGGTCTGCTCCCAGATCTCCGGTCCGGTGGTTTCCACATGGGCGCGCCGATTCGCCGTATTGTCGAACTGATTGGCCCAGATCGCGTCGGGCAACTCCTGCGCCAGGCGTCCCGCGGTTTTCTGATAGTGGTTCGGGTCACTATACGGTACCGTCTTTACTCGGCGCACTTCAGCGCCGAGGGCTTCGATCAGCGCATATTTCTCCGGCGACTGGTTATCGGGCATCACGATGACACAGCGATAGCCGCGCGCGTTGCACACATGGGCAAGTCCGATACCCGTGTTGCCGGCAGTGCCTTCGACTACCGTACCGCCGGGGTGCAGTACGCCGCGGCGTTCGGCGTCGAGCACGATCGCGCGCGCAGC
>DATMRM010000112.1:0-5476 GCA_035566155.1 Steroidobacteraceae bacterium
ACCTCGGCCGACACGCTGACGAACCAGGAGACGATCCAGGGTGCGGGGCACATCGGCAACAATCAAATGACGCTCGTGAACTCGGGCACGATCGATGCGAATCAATTCGCCGGCTTGAACATCACCACCAGCGGCGGCACAACCAACACCGGCAAGCTGGAGGCGACGGGCGGATCGACGCTGACCCTGGGCGGCACGTTCACGAACACCGGCGGGACGATTTCGGCGACCGGCAGTGAGTTGCAGCTGACGGGTGCGACGGTCAGTGGCGGTGCGGTGACGCTCACCGGCGCTTCGCTGCTGCAGATGACGAATTCGACGATCCACGGCGGCAGCACGCTGACGAACAGCACGACGGGCACGATCGAGGTCGTAGGCGGATCGAACACGATCGGCGGCACGCTGAGCAACCCGGCGGGGGGCCTGCTGAAGGTCGATAACGGCGCGGTTTTGAACCTGGAGAACGGCTCTTACTTGACTTCCGGTGCGATGCAGCTGAACGCGGCCGGCAGCACGACGGAGCTCGTGGTTGCCGGGGCGAACGTCACGCTGGGCGGCGGCACCCTGACGCTGTCGAACAACACCAACAACTATATCTTCGGAGCGACCTCGGCCGACACGCTGACGAACCAGGAGACGATCCAGGGTGCGGGGCACATCGGCAACAATCAAATGACGCTCGTGAACTCGGGCACGATCGATGCGAATCAATTCGCCGGCATGATCATTCAACCGAGCGGCGGTTTCACCAATAATGGAACCCTGTTGGTGGGCAGCGGCATTTTTATGCATGTATCCGGGGGACCGTTTAGCAACTTCAGTGGAACCACCCTGACGGGCGGCACCTACAATACCGGTGGACTTCTCGAGATCGATCAGTTGGGCACAGCCGGCGGCGAGATCGTGACCAACGCCGCCAACATTGTGCTCAACGGAGCCAACTCCAGCATAGTTGATGCCTTCGGCCTCGACGCTCTGTCGAAGCTGGCGGTCACCAGCGCGGGCGGCTCGTTCAGTCTGCTGGGCGGCCGAAGCTTTACGACCGCGGGGAACTACACCAACAACGGCACGTTGTCGGTGGGCACCGGAAGCATATTCAGCGTCCATAGTGTGTTTACGAACTTCTCAGGTACCACGCTGACGGGTGGAACGTATAACGTGACCGGCGCGTTTCAGTTTGCCGGCGCCAACATCGTGACCAATTCGGCCAATATCACCCTTACCGGTACGACGTCGAAAATCCTGAACTCGACGACGAGCGCCGACGGGCTTGCGAACTTCGCCACGAATTCCTCAACCGGCAGCTTCAGTCTCGCGGGCGCACGAAATTTCACGACGGCTGGCAACTTCTCGAATGCCGGCAATTTCTTGATTGGGGCAGGGAGCGCGTTCACCGTGGGTGGACCGGGTGCTTTCACGCAGACCGCAGGCACGACGACTGACAACGGTACACTGTCGGCCACCGGTGGTGTCAGCCTGGGCGGGTCGCTCATCGGCACCGGATCGGTTACCGGAGGTCTCACATCCAACGGTAACATCACCCCTGGGACGTCCACGACGAAAACGGGGATCCTGACCGATACTGGGCTGTACACGCAGAATTCGGCCGGTGTTCTGAATATTTCGATTGGCGGCACGACCGCGGGATCTACGTTCGATGTGCTAAATTCCAGCACCGCAAAGCTGGGTGGCACGCTGAACGTCCGGGAGGTCAACGGTTTCGTACCGACCATCGGCTCGGCATTCAAGATTCTCAATTTCACTTCGGAAACCGGCCAGTTCGCGACCGTCAATGGGTTATCCATCAACGGTACCGAACATTTCACGATCACTTATGAAGGGACCGATGTGCTGCTGACAGTCGTGAGCGGCGCAGCAGCCCCGGCCAACGTGACCGGCAATTTTCGCAATACGGACCGGATCGCGCGAGCGATCGACACACCGGTCGATTTTGCCGACCGCACCCGGTCCTCCGCCCGGTCCGGCTTTCATTTAGAGCAGGCTTCACACCCAACGGGCGCCCCGACGCCGATCGGCACCAGCCTGCACGACGCGTTGGCGGGACGATGGACGTCCGCAAATCCATCTCATCTCATTTCCACCAAGCAGTCCGTCAGCGCGCTACCGCATTCATACGTTGACGGACGTGGACGACTCGGAGCGAAAGTGGCCAGGGGCAACCTGCAATTTGCATTACCGGGTTTCAATTCCAGGCCGCAGTTATACTTCTCGGTCAATTAACCAGAATGATGCTGAAGGCAACGCGCGATGCGACCTGCGGCGTCAGGAGAGCCGTCGCGGGTCGCTAGCATTAGCACAGCATTTGGCCTGCGGTCTTTCGTCTTAAAATCCGTTGATCGAAGGATCATCCCGGTCCGACTCCGGGCGGGGGCACCAATGAGTATTTCCCCGAGCCGGCGCGGTTGCGTGATTTGCCCCCTGGTGCGTGCGCTATGTACACTTGAACATTACGTGCAGGTAGGAGAGATTCAGTGAGGACGGCAATGCGTCCGCTGCTGGCGCTGTGGCTCCTGGTTTTCGGTGTCGCCACATTTGCGGCTGAAGCCACCAGGCCTGCCGTCATCGTGTTTGGTGCCGCATCGCTGACCAATGCGTTGCAGGAGCTGGGGGACAGCTATACGAAGGAGACTTCCGTTCCTGTGAAGTTTTCCTTCGCGGCGAGTTCCGTGCTGGCGCGACAGATCGAGAGTGGTTCGCCGGCCGATATCTTCTTCGCGGCCGATCTTGACTGGATGGACTACCTGCAGTCCCGCAATCTGATCAACAAGAGTTCGCGGCGCGACGTGCTGGGCAACAAGCTGGTGTTGATCGCCCCGGTCGACAGCAAGATTGAGCTCAAGATCGCGCCTCATTTTGCACTCGCTGCAGCGCTTGGCGGCGGACGGCTGGCGACGGGCGACCCCGATTCGGTACCCGTGGGCCGCTACGCGCGCAGCGCGCTGACGACCCTCGGGGTGTGGAATGACGTGCAGGATCATCTGGTGCGCGCGGAGAATGTTCGCGGCGCGCTGATGTTCGTTGACCGCAAGGAGGTGCCGCTCGGGATCGTGTATGAAACCGACGCGCTGATCGACAAGCAAGTGCGGATCGTCGACGTGTTCCCCGCAAACTCTCATTCGCCGATCACCTACCCGATCGCGTTGACGACTACGGCCGGGCCGGAGGCGGCAAAATTTGTTGACTACCTGCTGAGTGCCGCCGGCGAAGCAGTGTTCAGGAAATACGGCTTCGACACTCTGCATTGACGACCAGCGCCAGCCCGTTCGCGCGCCGATCGGGGCAAGAGTTATAATGCGCCAATTTGCAGGTACCGGCGCAAACCTTGGCAACTTCAGCTTCCTTGTCCGCATTCCGCCGGCGTTTCTCCCTCGACCCGACTGATCTGCTACGCGATCCGACCTACCGTCGCCTGTGGATCTCGATCCTGATCTCGCAGTTCGGCGGCCAGATCACGCTGCTCGCGCTACCGCTGACGGCGGCTGTGCTGCTACACGCGTCAGCGACGCAGATGGGCTACCTGACGGCCGCCGAGATTTTCCCGTTCGCGTTCTTTTCCCTGCCCACCGGCGTGTGGCTCGATCGGGTCCACAAGCTTCCGGTCTACGTCATGGGAGAGCTCGTGATCGCCATGGCGGTGACGACGGTGCCGATCGCCTGGTGGCTGCACTGGCTGTCGATGTCCTGGCTGTATGTCGTCGGCTTCTCGATCGGTTGTGTCAACACGGCCGCAGGCAGTGCCGCGCAGGTCGTGCTGACGCAGATCGTGCCGCGTTCACGACTCGTGGAAGCCCACGCCAAGAATGCGCTGGCCCAGTCCGGCGCTGAGGTTGCAGGTCCCGGCGCGGCCGGCGCACTGATCAAACTGACCGGGGCGCCGTTCGCCTTGCTCGCAGATGCGTTGCTCCTGATGAGTTCGGCGTCGATCCTGCGCGGCGTACCATTAAAGGAAACTCCGAGCACCGACCATCCGCCATTCTGGCTCGCGATGCGAGCGGGCCTCAGTTTCGTGCGCCACCACCAGCTGCTCGTCGCGATGGCAATCTGTGTGGGCAGCTGGCAGCTGTTCAGCCAGACCGCCGCGGTGGTACAGATCCTGTTTGCTACGCGCGAGCTTGGACTCGGCGAACGCTCGATCGGCTTTTGCTACGTCGCACTCGGATTCGGCACCGTGGCGGCGAGCGCGATCGCGCGCGACTTCGGCCGCAGGATCGGCGCGGGGCGCACAATGGTGCTCGGATTTGGCATTTGCGCGAGCGGCTGGCTCCTGCTGTCGCTCGCGCCGCCAAACGCGTTTGGAGTGGCCGCGTACGCATCGATGCTGCTTTTCTATGGGTTCGGGGCAGTCCTGATCTTCGTCAACTTCCTGGCGCTGCGCCAGTCGGTCACGCCAGCCTCACTGCTCGGGCGCATGACGACGACGATGCGCTGGCTGATACTGCTCCCGGCCGGACCCGGCGCATTGCTTGGCGGCTGGATCGGCGAGCACGTGGGACTTCGAGCGGCGCTGGCCGTTGCCGGGACCGGCGCGATGGTGCTGGCACTGTTCGCCTGGCGAGTGCGCATCATCAGCAGTGTCATGACGCTGCCGGGCGTCAAGGCCGAGGGGGTCACCCCCTACTCGTCCGATACCGCGCCATCGTCGGAATGACATGCGAATAATCACGCGAAAAGGTAGCGTTAACTGATTGATTTCGCTAAACTCTCTGGCCCATGAACAGCGCCGCTAAGGGTCTTCGCGCCGATCAGGTGCACATCTGGCGCGGCGACCGGCATGTCCTGAAGGGCGTGAGCCTTAGCGTCTCACCGGGCGAAATGCTCCATGTCAGTGGCGTGAACGGCGCCGGCAAGACCACCCTGCTGCGAGTCGTGTGCGGACTGATGCGCCCGGAGCAGGGGGCGGTGGCCTGGCGCGGCACCTCAATCCACGAGGATCCGATGGCCTACCAGGCCGACATGGCGTACGCCTCGCATGAGCCGGCGCTCAAGGCAGATCTGACGGTGCTCGAGAATCTGCGCTACGCCGTCGGCCTGAAACGCAGCGTCAGCGCGCCCGAGATACGCTCACACCTCGATCGGTTGGGTGTCGCCTCCTGTGCCGACCTGCCAGCGCGCGTGCTGTCGGCGGGTCAGCGGCGTCGGGTATCGATGGCGCGCGTCGTCGCGATGCGCGCCTCGCTGTGGCTGCTCGATGAACCCTTCGCGAACCTCGATGCGCCGGGATGCGACCTTCTGTTGCAACTGCTCGATGAGCATCTCGCGCAAGGAGGCCTTGCGCTGGTCGCTGCGCATCAGGACATTCGCCTGGCACGCGCCGCCTCGCATCTTGAGCTCGCCGCATGAGTGTGAACATAAGTCGTGCGGCCGGATTGATCGTGCGCCGTGAACTGCTGCTCGGTTTTCGACGCCCCGATCAATTGCTGCAGCCCCTGGTGTTTTTCCTGATCGTCACGACAAT
>DATMRM010000113.1:0-5946 GCA_035566155.1 Steroidobacteraceae bacterium
AGCATGCCCGAGGCACTATCGGATCGCCTGCGCCTCGTGTTCGACTGCCTGCACCGGGGTGACACTCCGGCGCTGATTCATTGCGCCGCCGGCAAGGACCGGACCGGCTTTGCGATCGCGATGGTCCTGGATGCGCTTGGCGTGTCGCGCACGATCATCCTCGAGGACTATCTCTATACGAACCAGGCCGTAGATCTGGAGCGCTTTGTACTGGCGCATCACCCCGGCCTGCGACGCCCGCAAGCCGGGCATCCTCTCGGGCAGTTGCCGACCACGATACGCCAGGCATTGCTCGGCGCGCACCCCGAGTACTTGCAAGCAGCCCTGGCCGCCGTAGACGCACGCTACGGCTCGACGCAGGGCTATCTGGGGCAACGGCTCGGTATCGATGCCGACGAGCTAAAGCGGATGCGCGACCACCTGCTGGAGTAGACGGCCTCACGCAGCGCCAGCCGTTAGCTGTTGTTCTCGCTCGTCACCCACAGATTCTTCTCGAAACGGATTGCATCGAGCCGGCCCCGGTAGTATCCGGGCATTCGCGCTAGCTGCGAGTAACCCTGCTTCTGATAGAACGCGAGGGCCGCGGGATTGTCGCACCTCGCCTCAACCGCGATGCGTCCAATACCGGCAGTGTCGGCACACTTTTCCAGCCATGCCAGCAGCCGCGTGGCAAGCCCCTGCTTGCGCCACTCGGGATGCACTGCCAGCAGCGCGAGATGCGCGGTCTGATCGCCGTACTGCATGATGCCAAAACCGCTCAGAGCATGCCGCTCGCGAATGACCGCCACATTGATCGAGTCGCAACGGATAGCGGCCTCGATGCGTGGCACGTTCCAGCTCCAGCCCAGGCCATGCTCGACGTATAGACGCGACATGCGAGCGATCGCCGGCGCATCGGTCAACAGGGCCAGCCGTATGGTCGGCACCCGTGTCATCGACTAGGCCTCATAGATGACGTAGATCTTGCGTGTCGGTGTGAGCACTTCCCAGGTACCGACGAATCCGCTCGGCACGACCAGGCTCTCGCCCGCCGACACCGTCACGGCGTGTCCGTCACGATCGGTGATGACACTCGTACCCTCGAGAATCTGGCAATACTCCTCCTCGGTATACGAAATCTTCCACTTGCCGACCTCGCTGTGCCACATCCCGGCGGAGAACTTCTGCGAAGCGTCGGTGTAGTGGTTCCAGACGCGTTGCTGCGGATTGCCGGACAGCAGTTTCTCCGGCGGCAGAAAGTATTCCTGCGCGGCGACTCGCGACGAATCGAACCTGACGACCCTGGGAATCATGGCTGTCGGGCAGCGCCAGCGCAGCCTTTCGGTTTATAGATCCGCTCGGCCGATGCCGGATACTGCATGAGTTTTTCCTCCGGCCGCCGCGGACGCACCGCCAACTCACCGCCGCAGTTGGGGCATTTGCCGCCGAGCACTTGCTGCGCGCAGCGCGCGCAGAACGTGCACTCGAACGAGCAAATGCGCGCGTCGAGCGAATCCGCCGGCAAATCGGCGTCGCAGCATTCGCAGTTCGGTCTGAGTTGCAGCATGGATGGCAGCGGCTACGGGGCCGTGTAGAAATAGTAGAAATAATAGTGAGCGCTATAGGGAACCCGCGCGCTCTGGTTGGCGTGGCTCGCATCGCAGCTGCGATGTGGCGCCTGCCCGCCACTGGTCTGCAGCCGCTGGATACTTCGGATATTGCCGAACACGCCGTTGCCGCTGGCCGACTTGACACCGAGCAACAGCCAAGGAATAGCGCGCGAGTCCGGACTGTCCTCGTGCGCCTTGACCTCACCGACGATCTTGCTGCCATCAGCCGACTCCCAGGTCGGGCCTGCATAGTGTTTGCCGACCACATGCCCGGTCTCATCGCTCAACTTGGCATCCGGGGCCTGAAACTTCCACGCGCCCTGCTGACACTGATAGATCTGCACGCCATTGCCGACGAGCTTGAGCTTCAACACCTCGCCGGCGGGCGGCTTCAACGTCGCCGCTACCGTGGCATCCTCATTGCCTGAGGTCGCCGCCGCGCTGGCAAACAGCGCAGCGCAGGCCAACACCCTTAAGCGCTCAGCGATGTGAGGCCTCATGTTATCGCGTACCTTGCTGTGGCAATTCGCCGATCGACAGCCATGTCAGTTCTTCGTCCGAGAAGTCGCGCTGCGCCATCGCCCAACGCGCACGATGTAGATGCGCCGCATCTTAATCGGCTGTATGCGCTTCGGGGTTCATCATTTCGTGCAGGTACTCCACACAGCCACGGCAGATCATCGCCTTGCGCGATGACATCATGCCTTCGACCTGCAGATAGGTCTTTTCGCAAAACGCACACACCGTGGGAATGCCATCGCTGGCCTGCGCGGTCGGATCAGTTCGGCTCAGTTTCGGCGGCTGTGGCTGCTCAGATTCCACCAGACGCACCTCGACACGATCGCCCATCGTCAGCGCCGCCGACAGCCAGTTGGCATCGGCCGATGGCTGATCCGCGGGCAGCACGGCGCCGGACACGTCCAGCCAGCCATCTTTCACGGCCGGGTATAGCGAGACGGTTGCGGTGAGCAGCTCGGCCTCAGCAACGCCCGCGATTGCGCGGCGCTGACCATTCACAATGATTTCCAGGCTGATCAATTCTGCCCCTTCGTTTCGCAGCCTGATTGTCGTAGCTGCGACAACGTGCTGACGAATACGGCGCCCAGTTCAGGGGCCAGATGAGCGACGTCGGCGTCGCGGTGGAAGTCGGAGAACTGCGTCATCTCCAGGCCTGCGCGGCCACAGGGGTTGATGCGCTGGAACGGCTCGAGGTTCATGCGGACATTGAATGCCAGTCCATGATAGCTGCCATTGCGACGAATTCTCAGCCCGACGCTGGCAATCTTGCGCCCACAGACATACACGCCCGGAGCGCTGGGTTGGGTCTGTGCCGCGACATCGTAGCGCGCCAGATAGGAAATCACGCTGCGCTCGAGCGCCGTCACCAGGTCGCGCACCCCAAGCCCTGCGCGCCGGACATCGATCAGGGCATACACCACGAGCTGGCCCGGGCCGTGATACGTCACCTCTCCGCCCCGATCGATCTGAACGACCGGTATGTCGCCCGGGGACAGCACGTGCGAGCGGTCAGCGTTCATCCCCAGAGTGAACACTGGCTCGTGCTCGAGCAGCCAGATCTCATCCCTGGTCCAGGGATCGCGCTGTTCGGTGAAGCGCTGCATGGCGCGCCAGGTGGGCTCGTAGTGTACGCGGCCCAGCCATTTCAGGACCGGTGTCGTCACGACCTCGGCAGCCTCCGGCGCACCCGCCATGACTGCCGCGTTCACGATTCGGAAGCCGCCAGCGGCCTCAGGTTGAGACCGACATTGTTGCCGACCAGGGCCTGTTCGGCGCGATAGCTGGAGCGGACCAGCGGACCTGCGACGCACTCGCGAAAGCCGCGCGTCAGGGCGGCCTCGCGATACTGTTCGAATTGCGCCGGTGTCACGAATCGCTCCACCGCAAGATGGTTGATCGTCGGGCGCAAATACTGTCCGAGCGTCAGGATGTCGACGCCGATGCGGCGAAGATGGTCCATGCACTCGATGATCTCGCCGTCGGTTTCACCCAACCCCAGCATCAGGCTGGTCTTGGTCAGCGTCTGCGGCCGATAGCGTTTAGCGTGCGCCAGCACGGACAAGGTCTGCTCGTAGCCGGCGCGCGGATCACGCACGGGGTGGGTGAGACGGCGCACGGTCTCGACGTTCTGCGCGAAGACCTCCGGCTCGCAATCAAGCACCAGCTCCACGTGCGGCAACACACCCTGGAAATCCGGTGTCAGAGCCTCCACCGCGGTCTGGGGATTGCGCCGCTTGATCGCGCGGATGCAGTCGGCGTAGTGCGCGGCGCCGCCATCGCCAAGATCGTCGCGATTGACCGACGTCAGCACCACGTACTTGAGCTGCATCAGCGCAACACTGTCCGCGACATTCTGCGGCTCTTCGGCATCGAGCCAGCCGCGCGGATTGCCGGTATCCACGGCGCAGAAGCGGCAGGCGCGCGTGCACACGGCGCCCATCAGCATCACGGTTGCGGTGCCGGCATTCCAGCATTCACCGATGTTCGGACACTTGGCCTCCTCGCAGACCGTGGACAGCCGGTGCTCACGCACGGTACGCCGCACGAAGTCGTAGCCGACGCCGGCTGCGAGCGGGGCCTTCAGCCATCGGGGTTTGCCGGTCAGCGGGCGGCCGGCGGGCACCGACTGGCCTTGCTTGACGCCGTCCTTGATCGCTGTAAATCCCTGTGGCGTCACGTATTTCTGGCCGCTACGGACCGGGGTGTCGCCGATCACCGGAATGCCTTTGAAGCTGTCCATCAGGCGTTTAATTTTACCGGAAGCCACTCGGCGGCGCCTCAAGAGACGGCGGGTGGGCGGCTATTGCAGGGCGCTCAGCCGATCCGCGGTGCCGACATCGTTCCAGAGGCCGGTATAGATCTCGCCCTGCAGACGCCGGTCGATGATCGCGCGCTGAAACACTGGCAGCATCTTGAACCTGCCCGCGACGCAGCCCGTGAACAGCTCTGGGCGGTACAAACCAATTCCCGAATAGGTCCAGCGCGGCGCACCCGGTTCATCCACGACGAAGCCGTCGCGCAGCGAAAAGTCCCCGTGCAGCCCCTGCGGGGGATTGGGCACCAGCACCAGCTGAGCCCAGGCCTCGGGCGCGATCCGCAACGCCGCGAAGTCGTAGTCCGTGAACACATCGCCATTGACGATCAGAAACGGATCGGGTCCCAGCCAGGGCAGCGCCTTGAAGACACCGCCGCCGGTCTCGAGCGGCTCGGCCCCCTCATCGCTGTAGCGGATGTGAAGATTCCATCGCGCCCCGTCCCCGAGGCGCTCGCGAATCACATTCCCCAGCCACGCCAGATTGATGACCACTTCGCTCAGACCGAGCGCGCAGAGTCGCTCCAGGTGATAGACGATCAGGGGTTTGCCGCGTACCTCCAGTAACGGTTTGGGCGTGCGGTCGGTCAGCGGCCGCATGCGCTCCCCGCGTCCGGCTGCCAGGATCATTGCGCGACGCACTGTCATGCCGCGCTCGATGCCAGCGCACGCGCGTTGGCGTTCGCGAACTCCGGCATGAGGCGCCGCTCGATCCACTGCCCGAGCCCCTGCAGCTCGGGGTGAAGCGCCGTCGCCTCGCGAACGTAGTTCAATGTGCGCGGCAGATCTCCCAGGTAGCCGTTCTTGCCATCGCGATACCACAGACGCGCAAAAATGCCGAGCACCTTGATGTGCCGCTGGACGCCGATCAGATCGAACCAGCGAAGAAACTCCCGTTCACTCGAGCCGCCCAGCACACGGCCGATCGCCGGCGTCTGACGCAGTTGCGTGCGATAGTCGCCGACCCAGTACTCGATGCGCGAACGAGGCCAGTCGATGTAGCAGTCCTTCAACAGCGACACCAGGTCGTAACCGACGGGACCCACCAACGCGTCCTGAAAATCGATAACGCCCGGATTGCGCTCGGGCAACACCATCAGATTGCGCGAATGAAAGTCCCGGTGCACGAACACCACCGGCTGTGCCAATGCTTCGGCGGTCAGAAATTCAAAGCTGCGTGCCAGCAGCGCGCGATCGGAGTCATCCAGGCGCAGTGCCAGATGGCGCTCGCAGAACCAGACCGGCATCAGTTCCATCTCACGCTCGAGTGCCGCGGCATCATAGGGCGGCAGCAGTCGCGAGGCCTCGGCGCCCCCTACTTGAATGCGATAGAGCGCCTGCAGCGCATCCCCATAAAGGGACTGCGGATCGGCGCCGGCGCGCAGCCGGGTCAGATAGGGCACTGAGCCGAGGTCCTCGAGCAGCACCATACCCCGTGGCCCGTCGGCGGCCTCGACATGTGGCACGTGCACGCCACAGCGTTCGAGCAGAGCCGCCACCTGCAGAAACGGGCCGATGTCTTCCTTG
>DATMRM010000114.1:0-7248 GCA_035566155.1 Steroidobacteraceae bacterium
GTTGAGGAAGTAGGGGTGAATCCGCACACGCGCGGGATCCACACGCGGGAACACATTCATGTACAGACGGCCACCAGCATGCAAGCTGCCGTCAAAGCAGACGTGATCGATGAGCCACAGCACATTGAGAGGTGGAGTTGACATAGTTCTTGGGTCCTTGCGGGAATCACATGATACGTAGCGCCCGGAATAGAATCGAGACGGCCTTCACTTAATCGGCGGCAGGGCGTTCAGGCACCTGAATCGCCGATCGTGAGGCTCCGTGATCCGACATCACGAACAATCCGCCCAACATGTTAAAGGTCATGGCCATCAGCGGCAGGATCAGCGCAAAGGCGACGGCCGCCCCGGCGCTGATGCCAAACGCCGTGACAAAGTACACCATCGCGGCCTGATCGCCCCCATAGCCTGCGACCGAATAGGGAATGAGCCCGGAGAGCATGTTTCCAGGCACCAGGGAGGCCCATACGCCGGCAGGCAGCACGATTCCGGTCGCGTAGCCGATCAGGCCGAACATCGTGGCGCGCGTCACCAGCGTTAGCACGGCGACCGCCAGGATTGGAAGCAGCCCGATGTGATGCCGCTCCAGGACGATCAGCCGTTGGGTGAAGCGCCGCAGCGGCCGGCGAACCTTCATGGCCGGGCCGCGCATCCGGCGGAGCACCCATAGCAATACCCCACGCTGGCTGTGGACCAGGTAATAAAGAATCAGTGCCGCGCCAAGCGCCGCAGCAAATAGCAGGACGAGAATCGGTCGCACGCCGTGTTGCGGATCGGTCGCAAACAGCCACGCGGCGACCCCTAGGCCGACAGCGCAACCCGCGGCCAGGCTGACAATGTTGAGTACCACCACCGCGGCTGCGTGCTCGGACATGCGACCGCCGAACGCGCGCGAAGCCAGGATCGCGCGCAGTGCGTCAGTTCCCGCGGTGGACGGCACCACCTGTCCCAGGAAAGCGCCCGACCAGAACAGGCGCAGCACCATACCGTACCCAACCGTCGGAGCCACGTGCATCGAACGTATCAGCTGACGCCAGTTCCAGGCTCTGGCCATGCCATCCAGGATGACCACAACCACGGCCAGCGCGATGAATTCGAGCCGCGCTCCGGCGAGTCGTTCAAGCGGATGGGTCCGCTGCACTTTGAGCCAAAGCGCAACCAACGCTCCGATCGCCAACGCCATGCGCACCAGTTTGAAAGCCGGAAACGATTTCATCAGAGCAAGCCGTTCGCCAGATACCACTGATAGGTCCGTGTGAGACCCTCTTCGAGATCCACACGTGCTTCATATCCGATTTCGCGATGGGCTTTGGCCGAAGTAAACCCACGGTCCTTGGTGAAGACATCCAGCCGCCGCCGATGCAGTGGCGGCTCGATGCGCAGCGGCTTGCACAACCACTCACACAGGGTCGCGGCGGCCATCACCGGCGCGAGCGGAATCCTACCTTTGGGCGGGCGACGACCCGACACGCGCGCGATCGTTTCCACCAGGACATCGATCGTGGTATAGCGTGGACCGGAGAGAATGTAAGTATGTCCGACCGCACCTGACTGTTCGCCACAACGAATGATTCCGTCCACCAGATCGTCAATGTAGGTCATGTGATACAGGACACCGCCCGAGCCGATCATGCGGAATTGACCACGATAAACGGTCTTGAAGAGCTTTAGAAACCGACGGTCACCCGGCCCGTAGATGCCAACGGGACGAAAGATGACGCCCGGAAATCCCGACGCCATGTACTTGGCGACCAGTTGTTCACCTTCCAGTTTGGTTTGCTGGTAGATATCCCCGGGGCCAAACGGCGCGCTTTCATCCGCCGGGCAGTTGGCGATGTCACCATGCACACCGACTGTGCTGCAATGGACCATGCGGCCGACGCCGGCATCGCGCACCGCCTGCACGACGTTATCGGTCCCATGCACATTCACCAGCCGATAGAAGTCATCTCCGTGGCGAGCCTCGCGATAAACCGCAGCGATGTGATACACCACCTCACAGCCCTGAGCGGCACGCCGCAGCGACTGGGCATCGGTCAGATCACCTGCTGACAGCTCGATGCCGTCCTGCGTCAACACCTGTGCTTTGGAGGGATCGCGCACGAGCGCCACCACCTGTCGGCCGCGACGCTGCAACTCGCGCGCCAAATGGCCGCCGGTAAAGCCCGTCGCGCCTGTCACCAGTACCTTCATGAGCCGATTTCTCCATAGCGCCGCGAATCCGCAGCGCCAGTCGCCGTATGCGCATGCCCGGGCAGATCGCCAATCATTGCCGACACCTGGCCGGCGAGTTCAGCCATATCGGCGGTGGTCGTCACCCAGTTCGTTCGCCGCAGCAGCAGATCATCCAGGCAGCGAACGGACTCTTCGCGCACACAGCGTCGCAGCCACTCCGCCGATGATCCCGCACCTTCACCTTTGAGTCGGCTCGCGTCAGTCAGCAGCGTGGTGCCGGGCGCCACGGTTCGCGGCACATCCTCCTCCGGCTGCGGCGCTGTCCGGCGCAATAGTCGCAGGATCAGCTTCATTGCCCGCTGTGCAGTCGCACGGGCGGTGGTGAATTTGACCCCCGACAAGCTGACCAGCCCCACCGGGCCGCCGCGACTGCCATGGTCCACCAACTCCTCACGTCCGCTCAGATTCACCGTGTCGCTGTTCGTCACTGGCAGCAGCCCGGCGAATACGCGACGCACATGCTTGATGGAGACACCCCACGTTGGAAGCGCCGCGCTCACGCTATCGATGAACTGTTGCAACTCCTGCTCGCTCGGGGCGGCTGCAGTGGTTTGATCAGGACGAGGCAGGTGCCAGGTGCCCGCAAGGACTCCACCCCCGCATGGCACCAGAAACAGCACCGGTGCGCCAGCCTGCGGGGCTGCGACACCGAGCGCATGTCGGCTCGGTAGTTCGCGATCGATCAGCACGTTGAACGCCAGCGACGGACGAAACAGGTCCACCACCTCCCGATCCCACCTGGCCGAGAGCAGCCGCGACTCCGGACCGGTGCAGTTCACTACCACGGAAGCACGGATTTCGTGCTCGCGATTGGCCTCCGCATCGCGCGCCCGTACGCCAATGACACGCCCGCCATCCGTCATCAGCTCGACCGCGGCCGTATAGTTGGCAGCCTGTGCGCCCATCTGTACCGCCCAGCGAAGCATCTCGATCAGCAGTCGCTCGGAGCTCAGGGCGCGATAGTCAGTCCAAAGAGCGGCTCCCTCGAGCCCAGCGGTTCGGATCAGCGGACAGATCCGTCCGACCTCGACGACGTCAGCGATGCGGCCGCGGGGTATGTGAAGCGCAGGCAAGACCCCGGCGTTCCGGGAAGCCGACAGCAGGTCATTCATCACCAACGCAACGCGCACAACCGAGGCGCGCTTGAGCCCGTCCGCATACAGAGGCATGACGCAGGTCAGCGGCCGCACCAGTTCCGGGAAGCAACGGGCCCAACGGCGCCGTTCGTTGACTGACTGCGCCATACGCACCAGATCGACTGATTGCAGATAGCGAAAGCCACCGTGCAGGATGCGCAGCGAATTCGAGCTGGTACCGCTGCCAAAGTCATTGCGCTCCACCAGTGCGGCCTTCAACCCGCGGCGCGCGGCCTCCAGCAATAGCGCCACTCCATAGACACCGCCACCGACGACGAGCAGGTCGTGATCGGATCTGGCCATGCCGGATGGATCGCGGACGATCAAGCGGTAACCTTCCAGAGCTCGCGCCACTTTGAAAACATCAGCAATCCCCACAACAGGTGGCTGTGGTTGGCGATGTTTGCGTCATGTTCGGCACGAAGACGCTCGATGGTCTCCGGATTGAAGATACCCTCGCGCGCCACACGCCTTCGATCGAGGTATTCATTCAGCAGAGGCCTGAACTGCTCCTTGAGCCAGTTCTTGATCGGGATGCTGAACCCTTGCTTGCTACGGTATACGCATTCGCGCGGCACATGTCGGGCTGCGACCTGCTTGAGCAGGATCTTGGTCTCGCCGGCTCGATACTTCAGATTCGATGGCATCCGAAATGCCAAGTCGACCACTTCGCGGTCGAGCAACGGTACGCGTACTTCGAGCGAGCACAGCATCGACATGCGGTCTACCTTGATCAGGCAGTTGTCGACCAGGTAGCTGCGAAGATCCACGTAAAGCGCCTTGTCGCGCTCATCCAACATGCCCGCCTCGTCGTGAAGCGCCAGGATGTGATCGCCGATCGGCGTATGCATTTCCGCCCGCGCCATCGGTGTCAGCAATCCCTTGATCAATGAGTCGGCAGCAAACAGTCGCCACCGGGCGTGGCCGAGACGCTCGTCCAGAGCCGCTCCTTCAACGAAGCGCTTTGCCTTGTTGACGAGCCCCTTCTTCGCGGCGCTGGGTGGCAAGGCCTGCGTCAGCGGCTCGATCAGCCCAGAACGCAGGAACAGCGGCAGCTTGCGCCATAGCCGAGAGCGCTGTTGCGCATCGTAGGTGTCATAGCCACCGAACAACTCATCGCCTCCATCACCCGAGAGCGCAACGGTTACCTGCCGGCGCGCAAGCCTGGAGACCAGATAGGTCGGAAATATCGAGAAATCTCCGATCGGATCGTCCATCCCCTGCATCAGCAGTTCAAATAGTTCGCGCACTTGCGGCTGGATGATCTCGATCTCATGATTCACTCCCAGGTGTTCGGCAACGCGTTTCGACCATTGGGTCTCATCGTAGCTAGGATCTTCAAATCCGATACTGAATGAATGCGCGCTACCCATGGCGTGCACGACCAGCGAACTATCCACTCCTCCAGACAGAAATGCACCCAGCGGCACATCCGCAATCATCTGTCGGCGGACCGCCGCTGCGATCGTTGCATCGAGCTCATCCGCCCATTCCTTTGGCGACCGAGCACGCGCGCTTGCCTGCACCGGCTGCGGCACCCGCCAGAATCTCGCAAAAGACAGTTTGCCGGTGGCAAGATCCAGTTCCAGCATTTGCCCGGCTCCCAAGCGGCGAATCTCCTTCATCATCGTGCGCGTGCCAGGCACGTACTCCCAGGCCAGGAACTGGCCAAGCGCATCGATTTCCAGCGTGCTGCCCACTCGACCGCAAGCCAGCAGCGCTTTGACTTCCGATCCGAACACGAAACTATCGCTGCCGCGGGCATAGTACAGCGGCTTGATACCCACGTGATCTCGTGCGAGCAGCAGTTTGCGCGCTCTCAGATCCCAGATCGCGACCGCAAACATGCCATTCAGGCGCTCGGCGAACTCCGTCCCATATTGCTCCCACAGGTGAATGATCACCTCGGTATCGGAGTGCGTTGCGAAACGGTGCCCTGCCGCAATCAGCTGATCGCGCAGTTCGCGATAGTTGTAGATCTCACCATTGAAAACAATGCAAGCCGTCCGATCTTCATTGAAGATCGGCTGATGGCCCGTTACCAGGTCGATGATCGCCAGGCGGCGCATGCCCAGCGCCACCGGGCCTTCGACGAAGTAACCGGCATCATCCGGTCCACGATGCCTGATCGCATCGCACATAGCCTGGATCGTGGCGCTATCCGGTGCGGCGCCTGCAAGTGCCACGATTCCGGCGATACCACACATCTAAGCGACCAACGAAATCAGCTGCCGGATTTTCTGGACGTAGATGGACCGCGTGTAGCGGGACTCGTACAAGGCCTGTGCGCCGCGCGCGATCGACTCGACACGCACCTTATCCTGCAGGGCCGTGATCATACCCTGAGCAATCGCCTCGGCATTCGCATCGACCAGAATGCAAACCTCGTCGTTGAGCACCTGGGTATGCGACCAGATGCGCGTCGCAACCAGCGGGATGCCGCTGGCGAGCAACTCGTAAATCTTCAGCGGAGTATTGGTGCCATGCATGCGCGGTGATACCAACACGGTGGCGAGTTTCAGCAGCTGCACGGCCGCCCGCTTGCTGACGGTACCCACAAACTCGATCGACCGATCGACCTTGTGGTCCACCGCCAGCTTGCGCATGGCCTGGATCTGCTCCGGCGTGCCGCCGGCAAGCACCAACTGCGCCGTCGGCACGACTTCGACCACGCCGGCAAAGGCTTTGACCAGCACCTCGATGCCCTGATAGGGCTCAAAGGTGCCGGCGTACACGACCCGGGGTCGCTTGTCCTGCGACAGACGCGCAATCAGTTGGAGTTCCAAATCGTGATTGGTGACCAGTCCTTCGTCGCCGTTGCTTCGCAGCTTCACGTCATCAAAAATACAATTCTCGATCAACAGATGCTTTGACGGATCGACCCCAACCTTCAGTGCATAGTCGCTGAGATCGGGGCAAATCGTGATGACCGCATCGGCCGCGTGCAGACAGCTGTTCTCGAGCGTATTGAACAGACCGATGAGTGCACGCGAGCGTGTGTAGTCGAAGTTTGTGAGCTGCTGCGGCAGGCTCGAATGCATGTCGTAGATGAGGCGGAACCTGAAGATCGGCTTCAGGAAGCGGCACCAGAACACCGCCTCTTCGTGCGCATGCACTACTTGGTAGCGGTGCCGGATCAGCAGCCCCAGGGTCCAGGCAATCATGAAGATATCGAGGAACGCCTTCTTGATCGATGGGCCCACCGACACTTTGCCGAGCCATCGCATCGATGGTATCCGTACCACGCGGGTACGCGGCAGATCGACGTCTGCACCCTGGCCATAGGTCAGCAGATCGATGTCAACGCCGTTCTCCGCCAGCACCAGCGTCCGGTAATAGACACTGAACGGCGTGCCGCGCGGTGTGAAGAACGGCTGCGGAGCGATCACCAGCGCTTTCATGGCGCGATCTGCTTTGCCGGAGTGCGCATCCGCACCTGCATCCGCACCTGGCTGATGGCGAAGCGCAACGGGTTGGTCAAACGACCGAAGCATCTGGGGGTTCCGCTCAGTGCGCGCAGCCGCTGCAGCAGCTCCTCGACAGGCTGATCGCTTCGATGCCAGTTCTCCAGCACGAAGCCATAGCTGCCCACGCGGGCCTCCTGACCGGGAAATGGAAATGGATCGGTACCCGGCAGCACTGCGAACCCCTGTTGCTCTGCGCGCTGGAACAACGTTGGACGCGGAGCATTCGCAAGCCGTCCGCCGTTGTCGCCGAGTGCCAGCGATTGCGGCGCGAACAATGTCAGTTGCCGCCGCACCAGTTCACCGCGGCGCAGCCACCATTTGCCAAATCCCCACGGAATGACGGGAAACGCGCCAGAAGCTGCCACGCGCTCGAGCGTCGGACGCATGGCAAGGCCGTCGGGCACGATCTC
>DATMRM010000115.1:0-2946 GCA_035566155.1 Steroidobacteraceae bacterium
TGATCGATTCCCAGGGTCGGCGGGTGTCATGATCGAACAGGTCGGCGGAGCCCTGCAGACGCGCCGCCAGCGTGCTGCGCATGCCCGGATCGCCGCGCCAGAATTTGCGCAGGTCATCCCGGAAGGCGCCATTCCACTCCCCCATACCGGGCGGATGATTGCCCAGTTGATAGCCTCCCGGCCCGGTGTCCCACGGCTCGGAGATCAATTTGGTGCTCGCCAGAATGGGATCCTGCATCAGTGCATCGAAGAATCCGGAGCTGCGGTCGAATCCATGCGGTTCGCGTCCCAGCGTGACCCCCAGATCGAAGCGAAATCCATCCACGTGATAGTGCTGTACCCAGTAACGCAGCGAATCCATCGCGAGCTGGATCACGCGCGGGTGAGAAAAATTAACCGTATTGCCGCAGCCGGTATCGTTGATGTGGTGGCGCGGGTTGTCGCCGAGCAGACGGTAGTAGGCCGCGTTGTCCAGGCCACGCAGGCTGAGCGTCGGCCCAAGCTCGCTGCCTTCCGCGGTGTGATTGAACACCACATCGAGGATCACCTCGATGCCGGCGGCGTGCAGGTTCCTGATCGCGGTCTTCACCTGATTCAGGCCGCCGTCCGACAGAAAGCGCGGCTCCGGGGCGAAGAATGCCAGCGTGTTGTAGCCCCAATAGTTGCACAGGCCGCGATCGAGCAGCATTCGATCGTCCACGAAGGCATGGATCGGCAGCAGCTCCACCGCGGTGATGTTGAGCTGCTTCAGGTAGTCGATCGCCGCCGGGCTGCCCAGTGCCGCAAAGCTGCCGCGGTCGCGCTCCCGCACGAGGCTCAGCCGTTTGGTGAATCCCTTGACGTGCAGCTCATAAATACTGGTATAGCGCCACGGTGTGCGGGGAGGACGATCATCGCCCCAGTCGAAACGATCCACGCTCACGACCGCCTTCGGCATGGCGAATGCGCTGTCGCGACGATCGAATGACAGATCAGCGCGCGCCGAGTGCAGGCGGTAACCAAACAGCGCATCGCTCCAGCGCAGCGAGCCGGCGAGCTTGCGAGCGTAGGGATCCAGCAGCAGCTTGTTGACGTTGTAGCGATGCCCCTGCCCCGGCTCGTACGGGCCGTGTGCGCGGTAGCCGTAGAGTTGTCCCTCGAGCACACCCGGCAGATAGCCGTGCCAGACACCGTCGGTGCACTCGCTCAGCAAATAGCGGTGCAGCTCATGTCGGCCGGTCGCATCGAACAGACACAGCTCGATCTCCTCGGCGTTGCCGGCATAGACCGCAAAGTTGGTCCCTTCGCCGTCGCAGGTGGCCCCCAGCGGATGAGCCAACCCGATTTCAGGGCGTCGTGGCAGCGTTGTGGTCGTAGACACATGGATTCCTTTCTGGCCCATCTATGATTCATCGAAACGCAGCAGCAGTGTCGCCAGAGGCGGCAGCGTCAGTTCAATCGAGAATGGCTGACCGTGACTGCGGCCGTCCGTGGCGATCACCGATCCGCCGTTGCCCAGGTTGGAGCCGCCGTAGACGGCCGCATCGGTATTGATCAGTTCCCGCCAGCGTCCCTTGCGCGGTGCGCCGATGCGGTATCGGGTGCGCGGCACCGGCGTGAAATTGCAGAGCGCGATGACCGGAGCGGTGCCGGCAAACCCCGAGCGGTAGAACACATAGACGCTGTTGGCGCGATCGTCGCCGATGATCCAGTGAAATCCGGCGCTGTCGCAGTCCAGTGCATGCAGCGCAGGCTCGCTCACATAGGCGCGGTTCAGATCGCCGATCAGGCGCTGCACGCCGCGATGATAGGGATCCGCGAGCGCATTCCAGTCGAGCTGCGCGTCATGATTCCATTCATGCTCCTGGGCAAATTCGCAGCCCATGAAGAGCAGCTTCTTGCCTGGGTGCGCCCACATGAAGCCGTAGTAGGCACGAAGATTGGCGAAGCGCTGCCATTGATCGCCCGGCATGCGCCCGATCAGCGAACGCTTGCCGTGTACCACCTCATCGTGCGACAGCGGCAGCACGAAACGCTCGGAGAAGGCATAGACCAGGCCGAAGGTGAGCGCATCGTGCGCGTAGGAACGATGGATCGGATCCAGTGAGAGATAGCGCAGCGTGTCGTGCATCCAGCCCATGTTCCACTTGTAAGGAAAGCCCAGGCCCCCGGCCTGCGTGGCTCGGGTCACGCCCGGCCAGGCGGTGGACTCCTCGGCGATCGTCAATGCCCCCGGACAGCGGTGCGCGACCACATCGTTCAGATCGCGCAGGAACTCGATGGCTTCCAGATTTTCGCGACCGCCGTATTTGTTTGGGATCCACTCGCCCTGCCGGCGTGAGTAGTCGCGATAGAGCATCGAGGCCACAGCGTCGACCCGCAGGCCGTCCACGTGGTAGCGCTCGAGCCAGTGCAAAGCACTCGCTATCAGGAACGAATGCACTTCGCGCCGACCCAGGTTGTAGATCAGCGTATTCCAGTCCTGATGAAATCCCTCGCGTGGATCGGTGTGCTCATACAACGGCGTGCCGTCAAAGTGCGCCAGGCCGTGCGGATCGGTCGGAAAGTGCGCCGGCACCCAATCCAGAATGACGCCGATGTTGGCGCTGTGGCAGCGGTCGATGAAGCGCGCCAAGGCCGCGGGCTCGCCCAGTGTCGCCTGAGGTGCGAACAGACCCAGCGGCTGGTAGCCCCAGGAACCGCCGAACGGATGACTCATCAGCGGCAGGAACTCGATGTGGGTAAAGCCCAGCTCCGCCACATACGGAATCAGTCGCTCGGACAGCTCGTCCCAGGAAAGGCTTCGCGCCTCGCCTTGCGCATATCGCCAGGAGGCCGCGTGCATCTCATAGATCGACATCGGCGCGTGTGCATACCGATCCTTGCCGGATCGCCGCTCCAGCCACGCCAGGTCGTGCCACACGTAAGGTTGCGGATGACTGACCACGGAAGCGGTCGCCGGGGGTG
>DATMRM010000116.1:0-9298 GCA_035566155.1 Steroidobacteraceae bacterium
GCTCGCTCGCCTTGACCAACGCCTCGAACAGGTCCTCTTCCTGCCACGGACGCAACGGCGTGACTTGCGCCATCACGCCCTGATGCACGACATTGCCCAGGCGGGACTCGAATCGTCTGCCATCCAGGCGCTCGACCGGGCGTTGCGCACTCCGCGCCAGCGCCTCGATCTGGGCGGCGCGCGGGTCATTGCGACCCGCCTGCAGAAACACGCGCGAGACGCGCTGCGGTTGTCGGGTCAGCAGCATCCGCACGGTGTGCAGACCGTAGACAACTTCAGTCGAGGGCGAGCTCAAGATCGATCTGCCCTTCTACTGGTTTGACGCCGGCGACGACCACGCGCAGCCGCACTCCCGGGGCGAGTCGCCGCTTGTTGTGGGCGCCGATCCACTGTGCCCCATCGCGTGCCATCTGATAGTCATCATCGCGCAGTGCCGACAACGGCAGCAGGCCATCGACGCCGAGCCCCAACAACTGCACGAAGCAGCCGAATTCCATCACGGTCGTAATCAGCCCGTCAAAGGTCTGACCGACCCGATCGCGCAGATACACGCACTTGAGAAACGTGCCGACATAGCGATCCGCTTCATCCGCGCGACGCTCCAGCCGGGATAACTCGATGCCCCTGGCGCCGAGCGCAGCACCAGCAGGCAATTCGCTCGCATCCAGCAAGCCGAGTCGCGCACGCAATGCACGATGAATCATCAGATCCGGGTAGCGACGGATGGGAGAGGTGAAGTGAGCGTAGTCCTTCAACGCCAGACCGAAGTGCCCGATGTGCTCGTCGCTGTAGAGTGCCTGCGCCATGGAACGCACCACCAGCGATTCGACGAACGGCCGGCTCTGTGGATCCCTGACCTGATGCGCAATCGCAGCCAGATCCCGCGGCTGGACCTCATCGGGCAACTGCAGTTCGATCCCCAGAACCCGCAAGGTCGAGGCGAGCTGTTCGAGTTTCTTGGCGTCCGGTGCCGCGTGCACGCGCAACAGCGCCGGCTGGTGCCGTTCGCGCATTTCGCGCGCTACCGCCACATTGGCAAGCACCATGCATTCCTCGATCAGCCGATGCGCATCATTGCGTGAACGGAACTCGATCGCGGAAATGCGCTCGCCGTTCTCGATCACGAATTCAGCCTCGGGCGCATCGAAATCGAGTGCCCCGCGCCGGCGACGGGCCGCCGTCAGCGCCCGATAGACATCCACCAGTGGCATCATCGCATCCAGCAACGCGCCGAGGCGCTCGCGCGCCGAAGACTCGCCCTGAAACAGCGCCGCATGCGCCTGCGTATAGGTCAGACGCGCGGCCGAGCGCATCACCGCCGGATAGAACCTGCTCTCTTCAAGCGCGCCGCGTTTCGAAACGCGCATGTCCGCCACCATGCAAAGCCGGTCCACCTGCGGCTCGAGTGAGCACAGATGATTCGACAGCGCCGTCGGCAACATCGGCAGCACCCGCGTCGGAAAGTAAACCGAGGTGCCGCGCTCGAGCGCTTCGCGGTCGAGCGCACTGCCCGGCCGCACGTAGTGACTGACGTCAGCGATCGCGACCATCAGCCTGAATGCACCGCCGGTCAACCGCTCGGCGTACACCGCATCGTCGAAATCCTTGGCGTCGTCGCCATCGATGGTGACCAGCGCCAGCGCGCGCAGATCCGTTCGCTGCGCAGCTTCGGCCGGGTCGACATGCCTACCGCATTGCGCCGCCTCGCGCAGCGCCTCGGCAGAGAACTCGATCGGCAAGCCGTAGCGCGCGATCGCCGCTTCGGTCGCCATCTGCACCGGTTTATCCGGATCGAGTCGCTGTTCGACCCGCGCCTCGCCGCTGACGCCATCGTTCGGGTACTTGAGTACTCGCCCGATCACCCAGTCGCCGGCTCGCGCGCTCGTCGCGTTGTCGGTCACACGACAGGACAAACCGAGCCGCTGATCGGCCGAACGCACGATCAAGGCCCGACCCGCAGCCTCCAGGATTCCCAGGAAGGCCTGCACGCCGCGCTCGACCACGTCCAGCAGTCGCCCGACGTAACGGCCTTGCGTGTCGCTGTGCACCTCAACGCGCACCCGATCGCCATGCACCAGCCCGCGCATTTCCGTGGGCGGCAGAAACACGGACTCGCTCAGCGAGTCGGTACGAACGAAGCCATATCCGGCACGATTCGCGCTCAACACACCTTCGGCCTGAATCACGGCGCCGATCGACGGCGCGCGGCGAGCCCTTGCTGTGCTCGGATGCCCACCGCGCGGCCTGATCTCTTTGTGACTGCGATGACGCGCCACCGATTTGGCACGCGTCTGTTTTCCTCTACGAGTCAATTGACAGTCCCCGACCCCTTCCGTACATTGCGCCGCCCACCCGATGCCCAGGTGGCGGAATTGGTAGACGCACTAGTTTCAGGTACTAGCGGGGCGACCCGTGGAGGTTCGAGTCCTCTCCTGGGCACCATGCGAAGAATAATATCCTTTAAAATCATAAAATTAATAAGTATTTCTGTAGTTATTTCTAGGGTAAGTCGAGTGAATTGCCAGCAGGCTTGGGTGGCAGGACATGCGACCGCTGTGCGCCCCTGGTAGGCGCAGTGTATCAGCGTCAGCTCGCGGGAAGCGGTAACGGTAGCGCGGCGCGCGCCGTCACCTGCCGCAGCATGAAACTGGTCTCCACGTGCGATACGCCTGGAATGCGGGTCAGGCGCTGCTTGACGAACTGCTCGTAGGCTGCCAGGTCCGGCACCACGACCTTCAGCAGATAGTCTTCCTTGCCGGTCATCAGACAGGCCTCCATCACCTCCGGGGCCTTGGCGATCGCCGCTTCGAAACTCGCCAGTGCGTCGTCACTGATGCGGCTCATGCTCACCAGTACATAGGCCACCATCGGCAAGCCCACCGCGGCGGCGTCGATGCGTGCGCCGTAGCCACGGATCACCCCACCGTCCTCCAGCAGTCGCAAACGACGGGCGCAAGCCGACGGCGAGAGCGAGACACTCTTGGCGAGCTCGATGATCGGAATGCGCGCGTTGTGCTGAATTAGCGCAAGCATGCGCGTATCGATCCGATCGAGCGCTATGACAGTGGTTTTTTTCATGAAATGCTTTGATTTTCGAAAATAAGTTGAAAGTTCTAAGCTTTTGTGGCGCTCCTAGCAAGCCTACGTCAGTTTAGCCGGCTAAACCTTAACGTGGCACCGCTATACATTATGGATATGCCCACCCGTCAGTCGCGTCTGCACATCCCGGCCACGCCCGCCCGTCCAGGGACCCCACCTGACTTCAGTTACTTGCGAGTATCCCCAGCTGGCGCGATGCCGATGCCCGCGATCAACGCCTCGCTCGACAGCACGCTGCCACTGGCACAGGGGCTGGTTCGGGTACTCGACGACGCGCACGATGCGGTGGGTCCGTGGCGCCCGAAGGTCGACGCACAGGCGCTCAAGACCGGACTGCGCAACATGCTGCTGACCCGCGTATACGACAAGCGCATGCAGCGCACTCACCGCCAGGGTCGCATCTCGTTCTATATGCAGTCCACCGGCGAGGAAGCCGTATCGGTCGCGGCCGCGATGGCGCTGCAGCCGCAGGACATGCTGTTTCCCTCCTATCGCAATCAGGGATTGTTCATCACACGCGAACTGCCACTGACCGACATGATGTGCCAGCTGCTGTCCAATCGTCATGACATGTGTAAGGGACGACAGCTACCCGTCATGTATCACTCGGGCCCGAAGCGCCTGTTTTCAATCTCCGGCAATCTGTGCACGCAGTTTCCGCAGGCCGTTGGCTGGGCGATGGCCTCCGCGATCAAGGGTGAGTCCCACCTCGCCTCGGTGTGGATCGGCGAAGGCAGCAGCGCGGAAGCAGACTTCCACCACGGCATGGTGTTCGCTTCCGTCTATCGCGCGCCCTGCATCCTCAACATCGTCAACAACCAGTGGGCTATCTCCACTTTCCAGGGTTTTGCCGGCGGCGAACAGTCCTCGTTCGCGGCTCGCGGACCCGGGTACGGCATCCCGGGAATCCGCGTCGATGGCAATGACTTTCTCGCGGTTTACGCGGTCACCGATTGGGCGGCACGAAGGGCGCGCGCCAATCACGGACCGACGCTGGTTGAACTGGTCACCTATCGCGCTGAAGCGCACTCGACCAGTGACGACCCGTCGCGCTATCGTCCGCGCGATGACTATCAGCACTGGCCGCTCGGCGATCCGATTGAACGCCTGAAGCAGTACCTGATGAAACTGGGCCAATGGTCGGAAGCCGATCACGCCAATCTGATCCAGCAACTCGAGACTCAGGTCGATGCGAGCTGGGTCGAAGCCCAGGCGCAGAGTGAACCGCCGCTCGATCGAAATCTGATGTTCGAGGATGTGTTCAAGGAACTGCCCGAACATCTGCGCAAGCAGCGCGATGCGCTCAATGCGGAGCGAGGCTGAGCATGGCACAGATGAACATGATTCAGGCGCTGCACTCAGCGATGGAGGTCATGCTCGAACGTGACCCCAGCGTCGTATTGATGGGCGAAGACGTCGGCTATTTCGGCGGTGTGTTTCGCGCCACCGAAGGACTGCAACGCAAGTTCGGTGAGCATCGCGTACTGGATACCCCCATTGCCGAAGGCGGCATTCTGGGCACCGCGATCGGAATGGGCGTCAATGGATTGCGACCGGTCGCCGAGATTCAGTTCTCGGACTACATTTACCCGGCGTTCGATCAGATCGTGAGCGAGCTGGCGCGCTTGCGCTACCGCAGCGGTGGCAGCTTTTCGTCCCCAGTGACCGTGAGAACTCCCTGCGGTGGCGGTATCCGCGGCGGGCAGACGCACTCGCAGAGCCCGGAGGGTATCTTCACGCACGTGTGTGGCATCAAGGTCGTGATGCCCTCCAATCCGTACGATGCCAAGGGCCTGTTGATCGCCTCGATCGAGGATGATGATCCGGTGATCTTTTTCGAGCCGAAGCGCCTGTACAACGGCCCGTTCGACGGCACGCCGGACAAAGCGGCCGTTGCCTGGAAAGGACACGCGCGGGCCGAAGTCCCGGACGAGCACTATGTCGTACCCATCGGCCAAGCCGAGGTGGTGCGCCAGGGAAGCGCCATGACCATCGTCACCTACGGCACCATGGTGCACGTGTGCGAAGCTGCGGTGAAAGACACCGGCGTGGATGCCGAGATCATCGACGTGCGCTCGATGATTCCGCTGGATGAGGACAGGATCTGCAGTTCGGTATGCCGGACCGGTCGCTGTCTGGTGGTGCACGAAGCGACCGGCTTCTCGGGATTTGGCGCCGAGCTGTCATCAACCATTCAGGAGCACTGCTTCTGGAATCTCGAAGCCCCGATTGAGCGTGTGACCGGTTGGGATACACCCTACCCGAGTGCCTTCGAATGGGATTATTTTCCGGGTCCCAAGCGCGTGGGCGCTGCCATCCAGCGAGTAATGAATCCCTCATGAGCCGCTATGCATTTCAACTGCCCGATCTGGGTGAAGGCACGGTCTGCGCGGAAATCGTGAGCTGGCTGGTGAAGCCCGGCGATCAGGTCAGCGAAGGCCAGCCGATTGCCGAGATGTCGACCGAGAAGGCCGTGGTCGAACTGCCCTCACCGGTCACCGGCAAGGTGATCTCGCTCGGCGGTGCGCCTGGCGATGAGATCGCGGTCGGCGCTGAACTGATCACCTTCGAACAGGGCGCGGCAGCGCCCGCCAGCGCGCCTCCCAGCGCAGCATCGGCACGGCCCGCGGTCTCCAACGGGCATGACAGGGCACAGGGCGAGACCCTGCGAGTTCGCACCTCGCCGGCAACGCGGCGTCGGGCCCGCGAAGCGGGAATTGATCTCACCCAGGTCACCGGCACAGGTCCTCGCGGACGCATTCAGCCCGAGGATCTCACCCAGGCGCTTGCAGCCAAGTTGCCAGCTCGCGCACCGATCGCGCCGGCCGACATACACGAGGGCCCGGCCACCGAGGAAGTCAAGGTCATCGGCGTGCGACGTGTGATCGCGCAGCGCATGAGCGCGGCCAAACGCAGCATCCCGCACTTCAGTTACGTCGAAGAGATTGATGTCACTGAACTGGAAGCGCTGCGGGTACACCTCAATCGTGACCCGCGTTTCGAGCAGTCACGACTGACCCTGCTGCCCTTCATTGTCAAAGCTGTGGCGCGCGCACTCGAGCGTTTCCCACAGTGCAATGCTCTCTACGACGAGTCGCGCGACACGCTCGTGCGTCATCGGGCGATGCACGCTGGCATTGCCACGCAAACCAGAGATGGGCTCAAGGTTCCTGTCGTTCGCAATGCGCAGGCCCTGTCGCTGCAGCAGCTGTCGGCGGAGATTCGACGCGTCTCGGAGGCAGCGCGCAGCAATCGCGCCAAGCGCGAGGAACTGAGCGGCTCGACCATTACCCTCACCAGTCTCGGCAAACTCGGCGGCATCGCCTCGACCCCGGTCATCAACATGCCGGAAATGGCGATCATTGGCGTCAATCGAATGAGTGAGCGTGCGGTGGTTCGCCACGGTGGGATCACGGTGCGCCAGATGATGAACCTCTCATCCTCGTTCGATCACCGCTTCGTGGATGGTTTCGATGCCGCAGCGATGATTCAGGCCGTGAAGGAACTGCTGGAACACCCGGCGACCATCTTCATTGAAACTTGATTCATCACGCCCTGAGTTTTCTCGCCCTGAGTTTGATTTTCCGCCATGCCCCGGACCGCCAGCGCAAAAACAGCGCGCTGGCCAGTATCACCAGATAGACCACGACGGCGATCCAGCCGCCGGTCGCACCCCAGCCCAGTTGCGGCAGGAAGTGAAACCAACCTTCTCCCGGCGCAAAGGTCAGCACGTGCGCCAACGGTACCAACAGCAGCATGGACAGTGGCAATACCATTGCCGCAGGGACCATGACGTCCCCGGCACCGCGCAGCGCCATCGAGCTACCCATGTTGATACCGTCGAAAAACTGGTACACCGCCGCGATCCACAGTAGCCGCGTTCCGAGATTCACCATGGCGGCGGCCTGCGCATCGTGCGATTGCGCGAACAGCGGCAAAATCCACGGTCCGCAGGCGGCCAGCACGATGCCGATGCCGCCCATGAAAAGACCGGCCAGAAGTATCACGCGCGAACCCACATGCGCAGCCCAGCCGGGATGTCCCGCACCGATCGATTGACCCACGAGCGTAGTGCCCGCGGAGGCGATGCCCCACCCCGGCAAGTAGGCAATGGATGTCATCAGCATCACGACCTGCGTGGCCGCGCCACCGATCACACCCAGCCGCACCTGCATCATCTGGAAGATGGCAAATCCAAGCACATCACCGGCCGAGGGCAGGCCCATCGGAAAGCCGAGCCGCGTCTGCTCAGCGATGCGTCGCAAGCTCGGCCGCCAGGTCAGGTTCGACCGATAGCGCGTGCGGTACTGTGGGCCCACAAAGACTGCGAGTGCCAGCAGCAATCCTACCGCCTGTGCGACAGTCGAGGCCCAACCAGACCCAGCCACGCCCAGGCCCAGCCGGAAGATGAATATCTGATTCAGAATCGCGTTGGTAAGCGCGATAGCGCACGTGACCCAAAGCGTGGTGCGTGGGCGACCGACACCGTTGAAGAAACCGAACGTGCACCATACGGCGGCGCCCAGGAAGGCGCCACCGACGCGCGGAAACCAAAACTCCGAAGCTAACACCGAGATGTCGGGATCGATGCCGGCGGGCGCCAAAATCAGATGGCGCGCCGCCCCGATGGCGATAAAGATCGGAGAGCTGATCAGCACGCCCCACAGCGCGGTCCAGACCGCCTGAGAGGCCCTTCGATAGTGACGCGCGCCCTGGGCCTGCGCCACCCAGGTCTGGACTCCCATGGACACGGAACCGACGACCAGTACCACCACCAGCACCAGCCATTGCACGGAACCCACTGCGGCCAGCGCCTGCGTCGACAGACGTCCGACGAACCATACGTCCGTCAGATTCAGCACGATCTGAACCGCACTGTTGGCCATGAGCGGCAGCGCCAGCGCCCAGACGGCCCGCTGATCGATGTGCTCGCGCCCATGCGCATCGATCCGCTGCGCCGGCAAGCGCGCGGATGCAACGGGTTCGCTCGGCAGCCGTGAGGCTACTGGTTCCATGAGAGTGATTACTCGCCGGGGTCTGATGGCGCGCGGCGCCGCGTGCATGGCGTACGATACAGCATGACGAGCGATTTGCAGACATTGGCCGAGGCCAGCGGTTTCCAGCGTACCGGCCGCAGCGACGAAGTCGCGCGACTGTGTGCGGCCTACGGCAGCCGTTGGCCCGACGCGGTTCGCGTACTGGAGTTCGGACGCTCGAGCGACGGCCGGCCGATGCTCGCGTTGCTGGTGACGCGTTGTGGGCATTTGGATGCACCGGGACTGCGTGCTGCCTCGATCCCGCTGCTCTTCGTACAGGCGGGCATCCATCCGGGTGAGAGCGATGGCAAGGATGCCGGGTTCATCGCACTGCGCGAGTTGCTTCAGGGTGAGGTGCTCGCCGCAGCGCTGCGCGAGATTGCGATTCTGTTTGTGCCGGCGTTCAACGTGGACGGTCACGAGCGCATGGGACGCTGGAACCGACCGAATCAGAACGGACCAGAGGAGACCGGTTGGCGCGTGACGGCGCGCAACCTGAATCTCAATCGCGACTACTGCAAAGCCGATACACCCGAGATGCAGGGGCTGCTGCGCCTGATCAGCGAATGGGATCCGCTGGTGTGCGCCGATCTGCACGTCACCGACGGCGCGGACTTCCAGCCGGACATTTCGCTGCAGGCAGAACCTATCAATCAGGGGGATCCGAGGTTGTACGCCGCGGCGCTACAGCTGCGCGACCAGGTCATCGCACGACTGGCCGCGCAGGGCGCCAAACCCTTGAGTTTCTATCCTGACTTCCATGTCACGGACGATCCTTCCTCTGGGTTCGTGCTGACCGTGTATTCACCGCGCTTTTCCACAGGCTATTTCCCACAGCGCAATCGCTTCACGCTGCTGGTGGAAACGCATTCCTGGAAGGACTACCGCACGCGGGTGCGCGTCACACGCAATACGATCATCAACACGGTCGAGGCGCTGTGCGAGCACGGCACCGCCTGGCTGCAGCAGGTACGCGCTGCCGATCTGGCAGCGGCGCAGATCGCCGGCACCGAGCAGGTGCTCGACTTCCGCTCGAGCTGGCGCGAACCCGGCCAGGCAGGCTCGAACGGCAAGAGCCCGACCGATTCAGACACGGCCTCAGACGTGCGCATGATCGACTTCCCCGGATACGCCTACACCCGCACCCGGTCGCAGATCTCCGG
>DATMRM010000117.1:0-6439 GCA_035566155.1 Steroidobacteraceae bacterium
AATCAATCCAGCGAATCTGCCGGCGGGCAATTTCACCAACCCGCCCGCCCTGCTGCAGTACTACAACGAGCCGTTCCCGGCCGGTGTCGATCGGCTCTCCAGCCCTGAATACCGACCCGACACGACCCTCGACACGGTGGATCTGGCGGCCCTGACGCTCAGTTACGACTTCGGCTTCGCCACGCTGACCTCCGCCACGTCGTGGGCACACCATGACAACAACACGGCCGCTGATGAAACCGCTGAATACCTGAATTTCCCATCATTCCCGCAGGATCTGTACGGTCAGAATCCGCGCATGTTCATCCTCGGACTCGAGCGCTACAACGACAAACCGTTCTCGCAGGAGGTTCGCCTGGCCTCCCAATCAGGCGGCTTCTTCGAGTGGGTCGGCGGTCTGTTCTTCAAGCACCAGGAGACCATCATCGAGGAGAACGACTACTACCCGGGCTACAACGACTACTTCAATGCCTGCTCTGCACAGTTCGGGGCAAGCCCGGCTGACTTTGTGACACCGTCCGTGTGCGGTGTCGGCGACACGGCCTACGTACCCGGTCAGAACACCGTCATCGGCGGTGTTCCGATCATCAAGGATCAGGTGTTCACGTCGACCTTCGATACCAAGGCCAACGACTACGCGGCTTTTGGCGAACTGACGGCCCATCTGACCTCCGCGTGGAGTGTGACCGCAGGCCTGCGGCTCTTCCGTCAAACCGTCGAGCAGTCTCAGCAGAGCGCCCTGTCACTGCTCGCCGCGCCGCAGTTCGGGACGCCCCCGACCAGCAACACGACCAGCAACTCGTATGGCCGCCTGCTCGGAAAATTCAATACCTCCTATCAGATCAATTCGACCAATCTGGTCTACGCTACTTGGTCACAAGGCTTTCGCCGCGGCGGCGTCAACGCATTGCCAGCCGTGGCCGGCGGCCTGGCGACTCCGCCGTCGATCTTCAAGGTCCAACCTGACACGGCCGACAACTTTGAAATCGGCTTCAAAGGAACGTTCGACAATCGGCTGCGCTATTCGTTGGCGCTGTTCGACGTGCAGTGGCATAACATCCAGGAGCTGGTACAGCTCACTCCGATCGTGCTGCCGGGCGTCATCAACATCGGCGATGGCTATAGCCGTGGCATTGAATTCGAATCCGATGCCGCCGTCACCTCGCACCTGACGACGCATATCGGTTACACCTATGACCAGACGAAGCTCACCTCGATCAGTCCGCTGTACGTGTTCCCGAATGTTGACGGTACACCGCCCTCCTCGGGCAGCGTGTTGCCCGGCACCCCGAAGACCAGTCTCATTGGTGGGTTCGAGTACGGACACGTCCCGCTGGGCATCGGCGACCTGCGCTTTGCAATCAATGCGCATTACCGCAGCTCCACCCGCTCAGCGCTGTCCTCCACCATTCCCGACGTACCGGGTTTCACGATGCTCGATACGCGCCTGGCCTACGCGCTGCCGCACCTCGTGATCACGGCCTACGTCGACAACCTGACCAACAACTTAGGGATTACCTCGTTTCAGGATCCGGCCGTGTTCGGCAATCGCTATCTGGCGATCGTCTCGCAGCCGCGCACCTACGGTCTCACGCTCAACTATTCGTTCAAGCAGTGATCTGGTCGGCGAAGCGACTTGCAGGCTCGGGCGTTCCGCAGGGCAGAAAGACGCCCCGTCCGGGTCTTCCGAGCACCTCGTTGTCGCGATAGACCACATCACCACGGGAGATCGTGATGACTGGCCAGCCGGTAGCCCTCATCCCCTCATACGGCGTGAAGTCCACGGCATGATGCAAATGCTCGTTGCGGATGACGCGCGTCTGAGTCGGGTCCCAGACGACGATATCCGCGTCGGCACCGATCGCCAGTGTGCCCTTGCGCGGGTACAGACCATAGATTCGCGCCGGATTGCTCGCGGTCAACGCAACGAAACGCGTCAAGTCCAGACGCCCACCGACGACCCCGGCCGAAAACAACAAGGGCAAGCGCGTCTCGATGCCCGGCACTCCATTGGGAACGTAGCGAAACGATGCCTGACTGCCGTGCAGCATCTTGCCCTTCGGATCGTTGAAACGTGTCGGCGCATGATCGGACGAGAATACCTGAAACACACCGGTGCGCAGTCCCAGCCACAGCGCCTCCTGATGGTGCCTGTCCCGCGGCGGCGGACTGCACAGGCACTTCGCTCCCTCAAACCCTGGTCGGGCCAGATCGCCCTCGGTCAAAAACAGGTACTGCGGACAGGTCTCGGCATAGATCGGCAGCCCGCGCCGCTGCGCCCATTGGATCTGCTCGGCGGCATCGCGCGCGGAGACGTGCACGATCAGGATCGGTACGCCTACGATCTGACTCAGACTGATGGCCCGATGGGTCGCCTCGCGCTCCGCAACCACCGGCCGCGAGAGCGCGTGATAGCGAGGCTCGGTCTGGCCTGCCGCCTCCAGCTGGTCGGTGAGCCAGCCGATGACGTCGCTGTTCTCGGCATGCACCATCACGAGCGCCCGCTCACGTCGGGCAACTGCCAGTACTTCCAGAGCCTGACGGTCACTGAGCTTGAGATCCTCATAGGTCATGTAGATCTTGAACGAGCTGTAACCGGCACGGATCAAGGCGGGCAACTCCTCGCGCAGCACCTGCTCGCCCGGATCGGAAACAATCAGGTGAAACGCGTAGTCGATGACGGCCTTGTTGTCAGCGCGCCGGTGATAGTCCTCGACGGCTGCGCGTACGCTCTGCCCCTTGGCCTGTGCCGCAAACGGAATGACCGTCGTGGTGCCCCCGCATGCCGCGGCAATCGTGCCGCTGCGGAAATCATCCGCGCACACCGACCCGTCGCTGCTCGGCTGATCCAGATGGCAATGCGCATCGACTCCCCCCGGCAACACGTACTTGTCTCGGGCATCGATCTCATCGCTACCGCCGGCGAGCCGCGCGCCAATGGCCACAATCTTTCCGTCGCGAACGCCGATGTCAGCGTTGAAGACATCGGCGGCGGTGGCCAGTGTTCCTCCGCGGATCACCAGATCAAACTCGGCCGTAGCGCGCATCACGTTCTCCTCAGGCCAGCTCACGAAACAGCCGGCCCCAACCCAGCACCTGCTTGGGATCGATCTGCGCGACGCGCAACGCACCCCACACCGCGGTGGCTGCGGTGTCGTAGATCGGCACTCCGGTCTGTCGCTCGAGTTCCTCGACCAGCGCCGCGGCTCGCAGATTGGTACACACAATGGCAATCGCATCCGGACGCGAGACCGCGACGCTGCGAACCATATCGGCCACAGTCGGTCCGGCGACCTCGGAGAACGAAAAGTTGTCGCGCAGCTCTAGGTGACGTTCGGCGATGCACTCGAAGTCCTCACCGCGAAACGTTGCGATGATGGCTCGCTGCACCTCATCCAGGTACGGTGTGACCAGCGCGTATCGCTTCACTCCACTGCTGCGGAATATTTCCTCCAGCGCAAGCAGCGACGTGGTAGCCCCGATACCGGTTCGCTGTCCAATCGCTTTACATAGCGTTCGATCGGCGTGCAGGCCGAGCCATCCAGCCGACGTTCCGTTCCAGCAAATCGCATTCACCCTGGCGTCGGCCAGCAATTCCGCTGCCTGCAGCATCGGTTGTTCATCAAACTGGCGCAGCGCCGTCGCGCTCAGTGCGATCTGCGTGACGCGAAATCGGGCAAAGTGGGCGGTCACATTCGGCACGCCAGCCAGCATGGCCGCACACGTCGGCTCCAGCACCGTATTGGATGACGGAGTGAGCATGCCCAACAGTTTTCTCTGGCTCATGGCGTGACAAAGCGTACGCCATGAGCACGGTGCGTTGGCGAATCTTTCTGCTCATCTTACTTGTCGTTTCGATCAACTATGTGGATCGCGCATCAGTGTCGGTGGCAATGCCGATCATCGCCAGCCAATACGCACTCACTCCGCGCATGCAGGGTGTGCTGTTCAGTGCGTTCTTCTGGAGCTACACGCTGATGCAGGTCCCGGGCGGGTGGCTCGCGGATCGTCTGCGCCCGAGAATCGTCATTGCTGCCGCGACGATCCTCTGGGGCATTTGCCAGGTGGCTACCGCCGCCGTGACCGGCTGGAGCGGACTGCTGCTGGCGCGCATCGGTCTGGGTCTGGCCGAAGGTCCCATCTATCCTGCCAGCGGTAAACTGAACGCCATCTGGCTGCCTGCGAGCGAACGCGGTCGTGGAGCCGTGATCATTGACGGCGGCGCGCCGCTCGGAACGGCCTTGGGAAGCCTGATCATCGCGACCCTGATTGGCGCGTTCAATTCCTGGCGGCTGGCGTTTCTGATTGCCGGACTGGGCACGGTTGCCGCGGGAGTCCTTGCGCACTGGTATATCCGCAATACGCCACGCGAGCATCCGGCCGTCAGCGCAGACGAGCTGGAATATATCGAGGGCGCGCAGTCCCGCGAAGACGCTCAGTCAGCGACGACCGCAGGCGCATCCGTGCCGATGAGCAAGTTCTTCCGGTCACGATCCTTCTGGGGCATGGTGCTTGGCTGGCTGGGCTTTGATCTGGTGTTCTATGGCCTGGTCTCCTGGGGCCCGAGCTATCTGGCCGAAGCGCGCCATCTCGGCCTCGGCTCCGTCGGTGGCTCGCTGTTCATTATCTTCGGCGCAGGGTTCCTGGGCGAGATCTGCGGCGGCTTTCTCGCCGATCGCTGGAAAGCGCGCGGAGCATCGCCGAATCTCGTGATGCGAACACTGCTGGGTACTTCGGGTGCATTGACCACGCTGTCTACTTTCGCGCTGGCGTTTGTCAGCACCTCCGGCGCAGCGGTCGCCCTGCTGGCCAGCATTCTGTTCTTCCTTCGATGGGCGGGTCTCTACTGGAGTCTACCGGCGACGCTCGGGAATCGCAGTCAGGCAGGCGTGCTCGGCGGCATCATGAATGCCGCCGGTAACCTGGGTGGCGTTCTCGTTCCGATCGTGGTCGGCGCGATCGTGCAGAGCACCGGTAGTTACTTCGCGGCACTCCTCTTCTTCGCGGCCTGCGGCCTGTTGTACACGATCAGCTCTCTGCTGATCGACTATAGGGTGGTGCCTCCCCCATCATCAAAGTATTCTCCCTGCATACGGTCCCACCGAACGGCGGGGCACAGGGGGGAAGACCATGTCCGCCAAGTCTGACTACTCCCGTCGCCAGGTGATTGGCGCGGGCATTGCGATCGGCGCCGGGTTAGCTGGCGGGTTGCTCCTCCCGCGTACCGCTGTTTCCGACACGCAACCGGTAGCAGACACCTCCGCTGGCAAAGTCAGGGGAATCAGCCAGGAGGGAGTCAACGTCTTCAAAGGCATCGCCTACGGCGCCTCCACCGCCGGAGCCAATCGATTCATGCCGCCCCAGCCACCGGCGCCATGGACAGGCGTGCGCAATGCCTTCGACTACGGGCTCAGCACCCCGCAGAGCGATCCCACGGTGACGCGCGGGCCCTCACCCACTGCGCCTTTCATCGGTGAATTGAGCGATCGGCCCGAGGGCGAGGATTGTCTGGTGCTCAATATCTGGACGCGTGGCTTGAAGGATCACGGCAAACGGCCGGTGATGTTCTGGATCCACGGGGGCGGATTTCAATCGGGTTCCGGGTCGTCCCAGGGCTATGACGGCACCCACTTGTGCAAGCGCGGCGATGTGGTCGTTGTCACGATCAACCATCGGCTCAACATCATGGGCTTCGCCTTTCTGGCCGAGATTGGCGGTGCGCAGTTCGCGAACACCGGCAACGTCGGCATGCTCGATATCGTGCAGGCCCTCAAGTGGGTGCGGGCGAACATCGAAAACTTCGGCGGTGATCCGCACCGCGTGATGATTTTTGGCGAGTCAGGCGGCGGACGAAAGGTCGGCACGCTGCTGGCGATGCCCGATGCCAGGGGGCTGTTTCACCGCGCCGTCATCGAGAGCGGTCCATCGATCAAGGTGGTCGAGCGCACCGATGCCACGTTTGCCGCGCAGGCCGTACTGGACGAGTTGCAGATTTCGAGGGACCACCTACGCGAGCTGCAGAACGTGCCGCTCAACCGACTCATGCCGGCTTTCTTCGCCGCCAGTCGCAAGCATCGCTTCAATCACACGACCACCGGCTTCGCCCCGGTGGTCGACGGTAAAGTGCTCCCTTCACATCTGTTCCACCCCACCGCCTCGGCGGTGATGCCGGAGGTTCCGGTCATCATCGGCACCAACCGCACCGAGATGGCGCTGCAGTTGGTCGGAGACGCGGGCGCTTATGCACTGGATGAGGCCGGATTGCAGGCGCGGGTACGGGAGGCGTTTGCAGACAAAGCGCCAAGCCTCATCGATACCTACCGCAGGTCCGCACCCGCCGCCTCTCCCTCGGAACTGTTCTTCCTGATGGTGAGCGATCGCAACTACTGCGCTCCGCTCATGAAGATCGCGGAGCGACGCTCAGCACTGGGCAAGGCGC
>DATMRM010000118.1:0-8598 GCA_035566155.1 Steroidobacteraceae bacterium
ACGTTGACCACGGCAGCCTCTACCAGAGCGCGCATCGCCTCCATGCCTGCGGTCGCAATCTGCCCAACGATCGTGTCGCCGTAGCGATCCAGCACCAGACCTGGCAGGCCGTCGGACTCGCCGAACACCAGTCGGTAGTACGGTGCCGAATAGATCCGCTCGCGCAGCGCCAGCGCCACTTTGAGGCGGTGCTCGATCAGCGAGCGGTCCGGTGGATGCACCGGGCTGCGGCTGACGATGCGGGCGCAGATCAGCGCGTGCGGATTGACATAGGCGTAACCCAGGAACAGGTCCCGGTCGGACACCACGCGCACGATACTGCCGGTGGCAATGTCCGTCAGCGGCGTCGCATCGTTGTCCACCTCATTGGAAAATACCCACAGGTGACCGGCGCGCAGCCGGCGGTCCTCGCCCCGCTTGAGGCGCAGTATCGGTATTTCCGCGCTCGCGCCCGGCGTCGCGGCTTGTTCGGCCAGAACTGACATTGAGGTGTGTGGCGATCCGTTATAGTGGCGCGCCATTTTACTGAAAATTGGCTTCCGGCCCATGGACAACCGCTCGGCGCAACCCGTCAATCGGCTCAAGCGTGAGACCAGTCCGTATCTGCGCCAGCATGCGCACAACCCGGTTGATTGGTACCCGTGGGGGGCCGAGGCGCTCGAGCGCGCCCGGCGCGAAGGCAAACCGATCCTGCTGTCGATCGGCTACGCCGCCTGTCACTGGTGCCACGTCATGGCGCATGAGTCGTTCGAGGATGCGGCGACCGCCGCGTTGATGAATGAGCTGTACGTCAACATCAAGGTGGATCGCGAGGAGCGACCCGATCTGGACCGACTCTATCAGCTCGCGCAGCAGATGCTGAACGGGCGCGGTGGCGGTTGGCCGCTGACGATGTTCCTGTTGCACGAGGATCAACGCCCATTCTTCGGCGGGACCTACTTTCCGCCTGAACCGCGTCACGGCCTACCCTCCTTCAGCGAGCTGCTGCGGCAGGTAGCCACTTACTACCATCAGCACCTTGATGAGCTGCGCGCGCCGGCGGCGCAGGTTGTGGGCGCGCTCAACGATCTGAATCCGGCGCCGATGACATCGCACTCGCTGAGCGACGAACCACTGAAAACCGGCCGGGCGCGGCTCGAAAGGAGCTTTGACGGCCAGTACGGAGGATTCGGCGGCGCCCCGAAGTTTCCACACGCCCCCGGGCTCGCCCGGTTGTTGCGCGACTGGCATGCCAGTGCGCAGGCGCCGACGCCGGATCTGCAAGCGCTGTACATGGCGACCCTGACGCTGACCCGCATGGCCGAGGGTGGTCTGTTCGATCAGCTCGGGGGCGGCTTCTGCCGCTACAGCGTCGATGAGCGCTGGGAGATTCCTCACTTCGAGAAGATGCTGTACGACAATGCGCAGCTGCTCACCGTGTATTGCGAAGCGGCGGCCGCGACCGGTGAAGTCCTGTTCGCTGATACGGCGGTGCGCACGGCCGAGTGGATGCTGCGCGAACTGCGCTGCGCGCAGGACGGCGCCCTTTATTCGAGTCTGGATGCCGACTCCGAAGGTCATGAGGGCAAGTTCTACGTCTGGCAGCAGGCCGAGGTTCAGGCGGCACTCGCACCCGCCGAGTGGGAGCCGTACGCGGCGCGCTTCGGCCTGGACGGTCCGCCCAATTTCGAGGGCCACTGGCATTTAACAGTACACGCGAGCCGCGAAGCACTGGCCGAGCGCTTTCGGCTGAGCGCCGACGAACTCGACGCGGCGCTTGAGAGCGCACGCCAGGCGTTGCTCGCGATCCGTGCCACGCGGGTGCGCCCCGGGCTGGACGACAAGGTATTGGTGAGCTGGAATGCGTTGGCCGTTGGCGCTCTGGCCGCAGCGGCCCGATATCTCAATCGCAGCGACTACGAGCAGGCGGCCGGGGCTGCCCTGACCTATCTTCGGCAGCGGCATTGGCGCGATGGCCGCCTGCTGGCGACGAGTGCACACGGGCAGGCGCGGCTGGCCGGCTACCTGGACGACTACGCGTTCCTGCTCGATGCCATTCTGGAACTGCAAAGCGTGCGCTTTCGGGCCGATGAATTTCAGTGGGGGGTGCAGCTCGCGGACGTGATGCTGCTGCACTTCGATGATCCGCGCGACGGCGGCTTCTTCTTCACCGCGGACGACCACGAGGCGCTGATCAGTCGGCCTAAATCCTTCGGCGACGAGGCCATTCCGGCTGGCAACGCCATCGCAGCGCGCGCCTTGCTGCGACTGGGATACTTGCTCGGGGACACTCGATATCTGACGGCTGCGGAACGCACGCTGCGCGCCGCATGGCCGGCCCTGCTCAGGTATCCGGAGGCTCACGCCGCGATGCTGCAGGCGCTCGACGACTATCTGCACCCGCCGCAGATCGTCGTCCTGCGCGGCCCCAGGGCGATCATTGAACCCTGGAGCCAACGATTGAACCGCGCATTCCAGCCGCGACGCTGGACTCTGGCGGTTCCCGCCGAACTGACGGGCCTGCCGGAGGCGCTGGCGAGCAAGCCCGGGTCCCCTACTGGAGCCGCTTACGTGTGCCGTGGCATGACCTGCTCCGCGGCGCTCCTGTCGCTCGAGGCGTTGCTGGCGGAACTGGATCGGGAGACATCGGGGGCATGAACGCGCGCGCGGCCATTGCCGCTGCGCTCTGCGCCGCGCTGCTGTTCGGCGCCAGCACACCCTTTGCCAAACTGCTGGCGGGAAGGGTCCCCCCGATCATGCTGGCCGGCCTGCTCTATCTGGGCAGCGGGCTGGGACTCAGTGTCGTGCGGTTGATTCGGGACCGCGGCCTCAAGCCCCCCGGATTGCCTGCGCGACAGTGGCCCTGGCTACTGGGTGCGATCGCCTGCGGCGGAATACTCGCACCGATCCTGCTGATCGTCGGACTGGCGCGCATCGACGCGTCGAGCGCCGCACTGCTGCTGAATCTGGAGGCGGTCTTTACCGCGCTGTTGGCCTGGGTCGTCTTTCGCGAGAACGCTGGCCGGCGTGTGCTCCTCGGCATGGTCCTGATCGTGGCCGGCGGCGTGACGCTGACCGGTTTGCCGGGAGCCGCGCGACAGGGGCTTGCGGGAGCAATGGCCATTGTCGCCGCATGCCTGTGCTGGGGTCTGGACAACAATCTGACCCGCAAGGTCTCGGGCGCCGATGCGCTGTTCGTCGCCGCGATCAAGGGGCTGGTGGCAGGTGTCACGAACCTGCTGCTGGCGCTGCGGCTCGGGGACCGGCTGCCCGAAGCCGGAGTCATTGGCGCGGCGATGGCTGTCGGGCTGATGGGATATGGCATCAGCCTGGCGCTGTACGTGCTGGCGCTGCGTGGACTGGGCTCGGCACGCACCGCGGCGTACTTCTCGACGGCGCCATTTCTCGGCGCCGCGATCGCGATCGCGCTGTTCGAATCAGGCGTACCGATGCTGTTGTGGCTGTCGGCCGCCCTGATGGGGGCCGGTGTGTGGCTGCATCTCACCGAGCATCATGAACACGAGCACCAGCACGATTCACTCACGCATGCTCACCCGCATGTGCACGATGCACATCACCGGCATTCTCACGCGTTCCCCTGGCAAGGCGATGAACCTCATGCGCATGAGCACGAACATGAACCGGTGACCCACCGGCACGCTCACTTTCCCGATCTGCATCACCGCCACGATCACTAGGCGGGTGGGCCTGTGTGGCTAGAACACTTTCGAGCGCACCAGGAACACGGCGCCGACACCTAAGAACAGTGCGGCGGCTGCATAGTGGATCGCCTTCAGCGGCAGGCGATGCGCGAAGGCGTTACCGAGAAAGATGACCGGGATGTTCGCGGCCATCATGCCGCAGGTCGTTCCGGACACCACCGCCAGCAGATTGGAGTACGCCGCTGCCAGGGCCACGGTCGCGATCTGGGTCTTGTCTCCAATTTCCGCGATGAAGAACGCGATCAGCGTCGTCACGAAGGCACTGGCGCCGGTGACCTCGCCCTGCTTCTCATCCAGCTTGTCGGGTTTCAGGGTCCATAGCGCCATGGCAATCATGCTGACGCCGACCATCAGGTCCAGGCGCGTCGGCGTCAACAGTTTGCCCGCCCAGACACCGACCAGGCCTGCCAGCACGTGACTGGCCAGGGTTGCGCAAAAGGCGCCGGCCACGATCGGCCAGGGTCTGCGGAATTTCGCGGCCAGGACCAGCGCCAGCAGTTGGGTGCGATCGCCCATCTCCGCCGTGGCAACGCTGGAAAGGGAGATCAGAAAGGCCTCCATACCCTAAGACGCCCGCCGGTCGCGCACTTTTAATGGCATTGGACTACCATCGCCTTCTGGCCAAAACCGGCATGGATGATACGGGGGAGTCAGCCACCATGAATGACAAACTGCGACGGGCGACTCCGATTGCAGTATCGGCCCTGGCGCTCGGTATCAGCTCGGTGAGCGTGCAGGCACCGGCTACGAAATAATTCCTCTGCAGGATTCGAGGAGCAACCATGGGACTTTTTGACGGAATAATCGGCGGCCTGGTTGGCGGCGAGATGGCCTCGGTCGTCAACCAGCTGATCGAAAGACACGGCGGCGTCCAGGGCATCATCATGCAGATGGAGCAACAGGGACTCGGCCCGACGGTGAAGTCCTGGGTGGGAACCGGCCTGAATCAGCCGATCTCACCGACGCAGGTTCACCAGGCTTTCGGCCCGCAGATCCTCAGCGAGCTCGCGGCGAAGACCGGACTGAATCCGCAGGAGCTGGCGCAGAAGCTGTCACAGGTATTGCCGCAGGTGGTGGACAAGCTCACGCCCAACGGCCAGGTGCCCAGCCACTAGACCGATCGGATCCGGACCGTCACTCGACGCCGCCGGCATCCCCCGGCCGTCGATTGACGGCAACGACGGTCGCTTTCGGAAAGAAGTTGAATTCCGAAGCGCTGGCCCAAGTGTAGGCGCCCATGGCGCGACCCACGATCAGATCGCCGGCCTTGAGTTCCGGCAGCATCAGATTCTCAGCGATGACATCAATGCTGTCGCAGGTCGGACCTGCCAGCACCGAAGGCAGCAGCGGTACGCCCTCGCGCAGCGACTCCACCGGGTAGCGCGAGTGATCGTAGAGCTGACCGCTGTACGAGCCGTACAAACCGTCGTCGAGGTAGTACCACCAGTGCCCTTCGCGCTGCGCGCGACCCATGACCGTCGACACACCGATCGCGCTCGGGCCGGCAATGTAGCGCCCCGGTTCGGCAATCACGCGCACCCGCTTGGGCAGCTTGGCCAGCGCGGTTCGAATCGGCGCACAGAATCGGCGAATCTCCGCAGTGCGTTTCAAATACTCGATCGGGAAACCGCCGCCGATGTCCAGCGTATCGAGCGTGCCGAGCCGCTCGCGCCGTGCCCTCGCCAGCAGGCTCGAGCACACCTCGATGGCCTCGACATGCTTGAGCGGATCGGGCGCCTGCGAGCCGACGTGAAACGAGAATCCCTGTACATCCACGCCCAGTGACGCCGCCAGTCGCGCCAGTTCAACGGCACCCTCCGGATCGCAGCCAAACTTGCGCGACAGATCGCACACCGCGCCCGGCGCCCGGAACGACACGCGCAGCAGCAGCGCGGTGCGCTCACCGTAGGGCTTGAACTTGCGCACCTCATCCGGATTGTCCGCCACGAACACCCGTACCCCGTATTCGAGGGCGTTGTTGATGTCGCGTTCGCGCTTGATCGGGTGCGTATGAATGCAGCGGTTGGCCTGCGCCCCCAGGGCCTGCGCGAGCTGCACCTCGCCCGTGGTCGCAAGATCGAGCCAGCCGCCGGCCTCCACGATCGCCCGCACCACCGCAGCATGCGGCAAGGGTTTCAGTGCATAGTGCAGATCCACGCCTGGCAGGGCGCCGCGCAGCTTGCGGTACTGCGAACGCACGCGCGCGCAGTCGATGATCAGCAGCGGTGAACCAAATTCGCGCACCAGCCGCCGGATCTGCTCTGGCTCGAACGGGTCGATGGGACGCGGCATCAGCTTGAGAAGACCCTCACGGCAGCACGCCCAGTGCGAGAGCGTCGCTGTTGTCCGTCAGCTCCTCACTACTGGCTGCCGCGGCCCGTTGCAGCCGGTCACGCGCAGCGTCCCAGCGTTCATCGCCCGGGACTTCCTGCACCAGAATTCGGGCACAGCCGACTTTGTCGAGCGTGCGCAAATGCGCGTACAGCACGTGCGCATAGGCCTCGGCGCGTTGTCCGGCATTGATCCAGGTCAACAGCCGATAGGTTCCCAGCGGCGGCCGCATCGCCAATACCCCAGTGCGCTGGCCGCTCTCAGCCATATTCGCCACAACCCGCTCCAGATCATCGCCCGGCACGATCGACAACGGTGTCGTCGGGGCATAGTGCACGCGCTGGCTGCCAGGTACCCGCGGTGCATACGGCGACGCGTCCACCAGAACCTCTCCCACGACGCGCTGCAGTTGCGACAGCGTTACCGCCCCGGGACGCAACAGCCGCACAGTCCCCTCAAGGCACGCCACGATCGTGGACTCGAGTCCAAGTTTGCACTCACCCCCGTCCAAGACCACCCGTACGGTGCTACCGAATTCATCGCGCACGTGTTCAGCCCGCGTGGGACTGACATGCCCGTAGCGATTGGCTGAGGGTGCCGCAATTCCACCACCGAACGCAGTCAGCAGTTGCTGCGCCATGGGGTGCGCGGGCACCCGAACGGCGACCGTGTCCTGCCCGCCCGTGATCAGCGTATGGACGTTCTCGGCTCGCGGCAGTACCAGCGTCAGCGGACCCGGCCAGAAGCGCTCGGCCAGCATTGCAGCAGCGACGGGAACCTCGCGCGCCCAACGCGTCAGGAACCGCGGGCTGTCGATGTGCACAATCAGCGGATGCGAGGTAGGTCTTTGTTTGAGTTCGAATACCCGGCGTAAGGCGGCCGGATGCCCGGCGTGCGCACCCAGCCCGTAAACCGTCTCAGTCGGGAACGCCACCAGCTCGCCGTCGCGCAATGCCTGCACGGCGGCGTCCAGCTCGAAATGCGTGGCGCGAACGACGGGTACCATACCCAGAATTGTACCGGCCGCGCGTTGATGCTATTCGAGAGATTGTCGCTCCCACCCCACCGCAGTGCGGTTAAGTTCATAAGCGGGCCAGTAGCGCCGATCGAGCTTCAAAGTGATGACTTCCGGCGCTCCGTTCCAGGACAAGGTCTTGATTCGCAAAGACGAGCGGTCCGGGCGACCACTCACTTGTCGTAGGAAAGCATCAAGATCGGGGGTCAGTTCACCATCCACTTCGACAATGCGGCGGCCCGGAACCAGGCCAAAGCGCGACGCGGGCGAACCAAACTGGAAGAATGCGACATAAACCCCCACCGGCGGGATGCCACGCTGCGCACTGATCGCTCGATGTGGGGCTTGCAGCGTCGCCCCCGCCCACTCCACCACGCGATCGATGTCGTTGCCCGAGAGGCTTGCGGTCTTGACCTGCAGATTCTTCTCGCCATCCGAGCGCCAGACAGTCGCCGTGACCTGATCCTTGTTCGCCACCGCGCGCTCGACTTCGCGAAATTGGGTCAGCGGCTTGTCATCGATCGCCAGCAGGATGTCACCGGTCTGCAGCACACGCGCGGCATCGGATCCGGCCACCAGCCGCGAGACACTCAGCACTTGGCGCGCTGACGGATTGGTCTGCGCGATTCGGCGCACCCAGGCATCGCTCAACCCCAGCCGCCGCGCCACAGCCAACGGCTGTTCGCTGAATTCCGCCTCCAGTGAATGCAACGGCCGGTTGTCTCGCACGATATCCAGTGTCTCGGCGAGCAGATCGCTCGACAGCCCGCGATTCTCCTGGATGAGTTCGCGACCGTTATCGGAGGCGAAGCTGGCCCACAGACCGCGGACCTTGCCGCTATTGTCCGCGAGCACTCCGACATAGTCGTCCGGCGCATTGACCAACGAGGCCACCTGCAGGTTGCTCTCGCGGAACTGCACTGAGCGCGATAGCGGCAATTGCAGCGGATCGACATCCGCAATCATCGTGCTGCGCGTCTTGATATCGCCGTTTCCGTCCATGCCGATCACATTCACGGCTTCACCCGGCTTCAGCGGCGCACTGTCGAGCTTCGCGCTCCTGATCGGGGTCGTACCGATCAGCTTCGGGTCGTAGTGAATCACCGTCAGGTTGTGCAGTGGATGCACATAAACGATCTGACCTGGAATCTCGAGCGTGCCGGCGAAGGTCAGTCGCACGTCGCCGATCGACACCGGTACCGTGTTGCGATCGGTAACGATCAGGCCGCGCTCGGCATCGACGATCACCCCAACGCCGTGATAATTGCGCTCGGTGACACCTGAGACCGAGTACGGCATGTCGAAGGTGACGAATACCAGTGACGGCGCAATCTCCGCCGCGTACTTGTCGTCCACGCGCAGCGGCTGCGCGGAGGCCGGTGCCGGAGTCTCCACGTTGGCCGGCGTCGGCAGGTCGGTGCAGTTCCAGTAACCGACTTTGTCGTCACGCTGGCACGCTCGCGCCGGATACCAGCGCCGATCAATGCGGATCGAACGCAGCTGACTCGAGGTCGCATCGTCGAGCGTGACATAGCGCACGGTGACACGCGC
>DATMRM010000119.1:0-3589 GCA_035566155.1 Steroidobacteraceae bacterium
GCTCGTGCGCGATGCGTGTTTGTGCGAGCAGGCCAAAGCCCGTATTGATGCCGTAGGCGACCTGTTCGCGATCGACGATGCGTTTGACGATGGCGGCGCTCGCCGTGAGCTTGCGCAGGTCGGCGCGGCTGAGGCTCACGCGCACCGGTGCGCGCGCGATGCGACGCAAGGCGTTCAGATCGAGTCCGCCGAGCGAGATGCGTGTTGCGTCGGCAGTGCCGCCGGTGCGGCGTCTGCGGACTGCAGTCACTGATTCACCATCGGCAGATTGAGCTGGTTCTCGTGAGCGCACTCGATCGCTTCGGGGTAGCCTGCGTCCGCGTGCCGCATCACGCCGCTGGCCGGATCGTTCCAAAGTACTCGTTCGATCCTGCGCCCGGCCGCGGGGGTACCATCACAGACGATCACGAGGCCCGCGTGCTGTGAGTAGCCCATGCCCACTCCGCCGCCATGATGAATCGAGACCCAGGTCGCACCGCTGGCGGTATTCAGCAGCGCGTTCAACAGCGGCCAGTCCGACACCGCGTCCGATCCATCCCGCATCGCCTCGGTTTCGCGATTCGGGCTGGCGACTGAGCCGGCGTCCAGATGATCGCGTCCGATGACGATCGGTGCCTTCAACTCGCCACGGGCCACCATCTGATTGAATGCCAGACCCAGCCGGTGCCGCTGGCCGAGCCCAACCCAGCAGATGCGCGCCGGCAATCCCTGGAAGTGAATGCGCTGTTGCGCCATGTCGAGCCAGCGATGCAGGTGAGCATCTCCCGGGATCAATTCCTTCACTTTGGCATCGGTGCGGCGGATATCTTCCGGATCGCCTGACAGGGCAACCCAGCGAAACGGCCCGATGCCGCGACAGAACAGCGGTCTGACATAGGCGGGAACGAAGCCCGGAAACGCGAACGCGTTCTTGACGCCTTCAAGCAGAGCCATCTGGCGGATATTGTTGCCGTAGTCGAAGGTCGGCACCCCCTGCTTGTGGAATTCCAGCATCGCGCGCACATGCGCAGCCATCGATTGCCGCGCTGCTGCGGCGACGCGCGCGGGGTTCGTGAGCTTCGCTGACTCCCAATCCTCCACTGTCCAGTGTGCGGGCAAGTATCCATTCACGGGGTCATGCGCGGAGGTCTGATCCGTGACCGCATCCGGCCGCACGCCCCGGCGCAGCAGCTCCGGCAGCACTTCGGCGGCGTTACCCAGCAGACCGACCGACAGGGGCTTGCGATCTGCGACCGAGCGCTGAATCAATGCCAGCGCTTCATCGAGCTTGCGTACGCTGACATCGAGATATCCGGTCTCAATGCGTTTCTGCAAGCGGCCCGGCTGGCACTCGATGGCCAGCATCGAGGCGCCGGCCATGGTGGCAGCCAGCGGCTGAGCCCCGCCCATGCCGCCCAATCCGGCGGTCAGTATCCAGCGCCCGTGCAGGTCACCACTGTAGTGCTGCCGACCCATCTCGACAAAGGTCTCGTAGGTGCCTTGAACGATGCCCTGACTGCCGATGTAGATCCACGATCCGGCCGTCATCTGGCCAAACATCATCAGGCCTTTGCGATCGAGCTCGTTGAAGTGTTCCCATGTGGCCCAGTGGGGTACCAGATTGGAATTTGCGAGCAGCACGCGTGGCGCATCCGTGTGCGTGCGAAAGACACCGACGGGTTTGCCCGACTGGATCAGCAGTGTTTCATCGTCCCCGAGTGTCTTCAGCGCGGCGACGATCTGGTCATAGCATTCCCAGCTGCGGGCGGCCCGACCGATGCCACCGTAGACCACCAGATCATGCGGTCGCTCGGCGACCTCGGGATCGAGGTTGTTTCGCAACATCCTCAACGCTGCTTCGGTCAGCCACGATCTGGTCTGCAGCTGGCTACCGCGTTGTGCCCTGACGGTACGGTTCTCATCGGTCCGGGTCAGTACGTCCATGAGTATCCCCCTTCATCGCAACAGAGCCTGCACGCTGCGCTGATATGCCCGACTGACCGGTTCGCGCTGAACATGTCGACCGTCGCGAACCACCCACTGACCCGCCACCATCACGTCGCGCACGGCTCCCGGGCGCGGTGCAAACACGTGCGCGTCCATCAGCGCCTCATCGGGCAGACCGGCAAACTGCGGCCGCCCGGTGTCGAGAACGACGATATCGGCAAGCTTTCCCACTGACAGCTCACCGGCCTGAATGCCCAGCGCCTGTGCGCCGCCGGCGCTTGCGAGCGTGTAGAGTGCGGTTCCGCAATGTCCTTGCGAGCCGACGCTGACCAGTCCGCGACGCTGCTTGTGCAGTCGCAGGGCGTACTCGGCCGTGCGCAGCTCTTCACACGGATCGATCGACACCTGACTGTCCGAACCAATTCCGAACCGTCCACTCAGGTCCACGAAGTCATCGAGCGCAAAGCGGCCATCGCCCAGATTGGCCTCGGTCGTCGGACACAGTCCAATGACCGCGCCGGCCTGAACGACTGCGTTCAGCTCGGACGGCTGGGCGTGGGTGGCGTGCACCAGGCACCAGCGCGGCGACAGGGCGACCGAGTCGAGCAGGTACTCGATCGGTCGCCGACCGACAAACTTCAGGCATTCATCCACCTCGCGCTGCTGTTCGCAGATATGAATGTGCACCGGTAGGTTCGCCGGCAAGCTCGCGACGGTGTCTCGCAGCGATGCCATCGGCACCGCGCGCAGGCTGTGCAGCGCGACACCTATCGTGTGCAGTGGCGTTGACTGGGCACGCAGCTGCGCGAACAGCCGCAGGAACTGATCGGTGGCAAGCGCGAAACGGCGCTGCCGTTCGAGCAGCGGTCGCGGTCCGAATCCTGACACCTGATACAGACACGGCAGCAGCAGCTGTCGGATGCCGGCCTGCTGCGCGGCCGCGCGCACCGCCACGGCCATCGCCGTGCGGTCGGGGTAGGGGCTGCCATCGGGCTGATGGTGCAGGTAGTGAAACTCGGCAACCGCGGTATAGCCCGCTTCCAGCATTTCCACGTACGCCATTGCGGCGATGGCCGCGACATCCTCCGGCCGCAAGCGCTCGACGAAGCGGTACATGGTCTCGCGCCAGCCCCAGAACGAGTTGTCCGCCGCGGCCGATACCTCGGCGGCCCCGGCCATGCCTCGCTGAAAGGCATGGCTGTGGAGATTGGGCATACCGCTGACGGCCAGGCCCCGGACCACAAGCGCGGCACTGGATTGCACATCGGTTGCGATCGTACGCAGCGTCCCGTCGTCGGCGATCCGGACGGCGACCCTGCGGGCAATCCCGTCAGGAAGCAGCGCACGTTCAAACAGCAGCTCCACAGTGCCTCCAGTGTGCGCGGTCAGGGATCGGGATGAAAGCGCAAGCTAAACATAACGATACTTGTATAGGCAAGTTCACGGATGCGGCGCACTCGTCCGGTTTTTCGGCCTAAAATGGCGCTTGCGCATGCGGGATTGACTTGTATAGACGGGTGAGGACATTTGAGCGCAGATACGCAAGCCCCGTGGGATCGGCTGTGGGTCAACTGCCACCTCGCCACCATGGCCGGCGCCGATCCATTCTACGGCGTGATCGATGACGGCGCGGTTGCCACGCGCGCTGGCCGCATTGTCTGGG
>DATMRM010000120.1:0-2207 GCA_035566155.1 Steroidobacteraceae bacterium
GCGCGCATGGAACACTACCTGGAATAGCAGGTCTCCGAGCTCATCGCGCAGTCGGTCCAGATCGCCGCGTCCGATCGCATCGGCCACTTCATATGCCTCTTCGATCGTGAACGGCGCGATGCTCGCGAATGTCTGCTCACGGTCCCATGGACAACCATCAGGCGCGCGTAGTGCGCACATCAAGGCGAGCAGGGCGTCCAGCGCTTCGCCTGCACTGCTCACGCGTGCGCTCCGCTGATGACTTCGCGCAGGTTCAGCAGAATGCCGGCGGTGGCCCCCCAGATCTGATACTCCCCGAAGGGCAGCTCCCACACCTCCACCTGAACATCGCGCACGGTGCGCTGCCGGGCACGATAGCTTTCGATCGCCAGTGCGAGCTTCAGCGGCAGTTCGAACACGTCGGCCACTTCGGTGCTGTCGGCTCTAAGCGTAAAACCCGGGCGAATCAAAGCCACGACCGGTGTGATGCGAAATCCGGTTTGCACGACGTGGTCGGAGAGAAACCCAATCGGCCGAATGAGATCGACGTCGATGCCGATTTCCTCATGAGTCTCGCGAATCGCCGCGGCGGCGATGTCGGCGTCAAAGGGCTCGAGCCGTCCGCCTGGAAAGCTGATCTGGCCGGCGTGGTGCCGCAAATGCCCCGCGCGCACGGTCATCAGCAGCGAAGGCGTTTCGCTTCGATCGACGATTCCTACCAGCACTGCGGCCGCACGCATCGTCGGCGGCCAGCCTTCCTTGAGGTGCGCCCGCACGCTCGCCGAACCAGAAGCCAGGCCGCCGAAGCGCACGTTCTCCAGCTCGACATCGGGTCTGGCCAGCAGTCCGCTGTGCAGGCGCTCTCGCCAGTCTGCGGGCAACTGCGGTGCAATCGCTGGCAACGTTAACCCCCGCCGCTACCGCCGCCGGCCTTGATGCCGCCACGGGTCAGCTCGGTGGGATCCAGCAACCGCTCGAGCTCCGGGCGCGACAGATGGGTCATCGCCTCGGCGACGTCGCGGATCGGCTTGCCCTCGGCGTAGGCCTTCTTCGCGATCGCCGTGCCCTTCTCGTAACCGATCACGGAATTCAGCGCGGTGACCAGAATCGGGTTGCGGTCGATCGCCTCGTCCAGGCGGTTGCGATTGACCGTAAAACCCTTGATTGCGCTATCCGCCAGCACGCGTGAGACGTTGCTCAACAGATGAATGCTCTCGAGCAGGTTATGGGCGATCACCGGCAGCATGACGTTGAGCTGGAAGTTACCGGACTGGCCGGCGATCGTAATCGTCACGTCGTTGCCCATCACCTGAGCCGCCACCATTGCGGTCGCCTCTGCCGCGACCGGATTGACCTTGCCCGGCATGATGCTGCTGCCCGGCTGCAACGCCGGAAGTGCGATCTCCCCCAGGCCTGCGAGCGGGCCGCTGTTCATCCAACGCAGGTCATTGGCGATTTTCATGAGGCTGACCGCCACGACCCGGAGCTGACCGGAGAGCTCGACGGCCGTGTCCTGCGCCGAAAGTGATTCGAAAAAGTTGGAGTTCGGCTGAAACGCGATGCCGGTGAGCTCCCGCAGCCCGGCGCACACCGTGGCGGCAAAGTCCGGGTGCGCGTTGATACCCGTACCCACCGCGGTACCTCCCTGCGCGAGTGCCAGCAGGCGCGGCTCCACTGCGCGCAGCCGTGCCAGGCCGTTTTCGATCTGTGCGCGCCACCCCGACAGTTCCTGTCCCAAGGTCACCGGCATCGCGTCCATCAGGTGAGTGCGACCGGTCGTTACCACATCGCCCAGTTCGGATTCTCTTGCACGAATGACTTCCGCCAGATGCGTCAGAGCCGGCAATAGCTCTTCGCGCAGCATCAACGCCGCACTCACGTGAATCGCGGTTGGAATGACATCGTTGCTGCTCTGGCACATGTTGACGTGATCGTTGGGGTGCACTGCCGTACCCCCCCGTACGGTCAGATGCGCGATCACCTCGTTGGCGTTCATGTTGCTGCTGGTACCCGAGCCGGTCTGAAAAACATCAATCGGGAATTGCCGATCATGTCTGCCGCCCGCTACCTCGGCCGCGCAGTGCTGAATCGCCTCGCCGAGCTTTCGATCGAGCAGTCCGAGCTGCACGTTGGCCGCCGCCGCCGCCTGTTTGATGAGACCGAGCGCGCGAATGAATGCGCGCGGCATAGTCAGCCCGCTGATAGGAAAGTTATTGACGGCGCGTTGC
>DATMRM010000121.1:0-4462 GCA_035566155.1 Steroidobacteraceae bacterium
AGCCCTGAAATTCGACCGCGAACAGGCCCGTGGGTTTTGTCTCAATATCGCTGCCGGTACGGCGGTGCGCTTCGAGCCCGGCCAGCAGCGCGATGTGGAGCTGGTCGCGCTCGCGGGCGATCGCAAGGTCTATGGCTTTCAGGGAAAGATCATGGGCGCGCTGTCATGACGACGATCGACCGTCGCGCCTATGCCGAAATGTTTGGCCCGACCACCGGGGATCGGGTGCGTCTGGGGGACACCGATTTGTGGATCGAGGTCGAACGTGATCACACCGTCTACGGAGAAGAGGTCAAGTTCGGCGGCGGCAAGGTTATTCGCGACGGGATGGGCCAGAGCCAGCGAACCGCCTCGCAGGTGGTTGACACGATCATCACGAATGCGCTGATTCTGGATCATTGGGGTATCGTCAAAGCGGACGTCGGGCTCAAGGACGGCCGCATCGCCTCGATCGGTAAGGCCGGCAATCCGGATGTGCAGCCCGGCGTGACCATCGCGATCGGTGCCGGCACCGAAGTCATCGCCGGTGAAGGACTGATCCTCACTGCTGGCGCCATCGACGCGCACATTCATCTGATCTGTCCGCAGCAGGTTGAGGATGCGCTCATGAGCGGCGTGACCACAATGATTGGCGGCGGCACCGGTCCGGCGACCGGAACCGCGGCCACGACCTGCACGCCCGGGCCGTGGTATATCGGCCGAATGTATCAGGCGCTGGAGGAGTTGCCGATGAACTTCGGTTTGCTCGGCAAGGGCAACGCCAGCCTGCCGGAAGCGCTCGAGGAGCAGATCCGCGCGGGCGTCATGGGCCTGAAGCTGCACGAGGATTGGGGCACGACCCCGCAGGCGATCGACACCTGCCTGAGTGTCGCCGAGCGTTTCGACGTGCAGGTCGCGATTCACACCGACACGCTCAACGAGAGCGGCTTCGTTGAAGACACCATCGCCGCGTTCAAGGGTCGGGCCATCCATACCTATCACACCGAGGGTGCCGGCGGTGGACACGCACCCGACATCATGACGGTCTGCGGTGTCCCTCACGTGTTGCCGTCATCGACCAATCCGACCCGGCCCTACACGGTCAACACGATCGATGAACATCTGGACATGCTGATGGTGTGTCACCATCTGGATCCGGGGATTCCCGAGGACGTTGCCTTCGCGGAGTCGCGCATCCGCCGCGAGACCATTGCGGCGGAAGACATCCTGCACGATCTGGGCGCGTTCTCGATGATCTCCTCCGACTCACAGGCGATGGGCCGGGTCGGCGAGGTCATCACACGCAGCTGGCAGACGGCTCACAAAATGAAGCAGCAGCGCGGCGCGCTACCTCAGGACAGCGCGCGCTGCGACAATTTTCGCGCGCGGCGCTATATCGCCAAGTACACCATCAATCCGGCGATCACGCATGGCATCGCGCATGAGGTTGGCTCGATCGAGGCTGGCAAACTCGCGGACCTGGTGCTCTGGCGACCGGCGTTCTTCGGTGCGAAGCCGGCGATGATCATCAAGGGCGGCATGATCGTCGCGGCGCCGATGGGTGATCCCAACGCGTCGATTCCAACGCCTCAGCCCGTGCACTATCGACCGATGTTCGGTGCCCTGGGAGGGGCGCGCAGTGCGACGTCGGTGAGTTTCGTTTCGCAGGCGGCCATCGACGGCGGTATCGGTGCGCGGCTTCAGCTGCGCAAGCGTCTGGTACCCGTACTGGGCACGCGCACCCTACGCAAGACCGACATGGTGCTGAATGACTACCTGCCGATCATGGAGGTGGATCCTCAGACCTATGAAGTACGGGCCGACGGGCAACGGCTGGCCTGCGAACCGGCCAGCGTGCTGCCACTGGCGCAGCGCTACTTCCTGTTTTGAAGACCGGACGGAATCGGTAACTCATGTTGACGATTTCGCGTCGTTTGCAGATTCCGGCATCGCCGAATGCGCGTCTGGTATTGCCCTATGATCTTCGAAGTCGTAGCCGTTTCCGCGCTCAGCTGCTCGGCGGCGAAGAGGTCGGCGTGATACTGGGGCGAGGTCAGGTCTTGCGCGGCGGTGACTTGCTGCTGGCGGACGATGGTCGCGTGGTCGAAATAGCGGCTGCTGCGGAGAGCGTATCCAGTGTCTACAGCGCCGACATGCAGAGCCTGGCGCGCGCGGCATACCACCTCGGCAATCGTCACGTGACGCTGCAGATTGGCCAGGGCTGGCTGCGTTACCGGCACGATCATGTGTTGGATGACATGCTGCAGGGCTTAGGATTGAAGGTACAGGTGGAGCAGGCGCCGTTCGAGCCGGAAGGCGGCGCCTATCACACCGGCGGCCATTCCCATGGTCATGACGAGAATCATGGACACAGTCCCTGAATCGCTGCTGCGCTTGTGTCATCTGGTCAGCCCGGCGTTGCCGGTAGGCGCCTATGCCTATTCGCAAGGGCTGGAGTTTGCCGTACAGGCCGGCTGGGTCCACGACGAGGACAGTACGCTCGAATGGCTGCGCGGATTGTCGTGCCACGCGATCGGGACCCTGGATCTGCCGATACTGGCTCGGCTCTACCGGGCCTTCATGACGGCCGATGCTGCCGCGGTTAGGGGCTGGAACGGGCAGCTTCTGGCCTCGCGTGAGACCCTGGAACTGCGCGAGGAGGATGCTCATCTGGGTCGCTCTCTGGCGCGCGTGCTGGTCGAACTGAGACTACCGCAGGCCTCGCCGTGGCTGCAGGTCGAGGTCGGCTTTGCGACACTGTTTGCATTGGCGGCCACCCACTGGAGGATCGCGCTGACCGATACCCTGTGCGGCTATCTTTGGGCATGGACCGAGAATCAGGTCCTGGCGGCGGTCAAACTGGTGCCGTTGGGGCAGTCAGCCGGTCAGCGCCTGCTGTATCGACTCATCGAATCGATGCCGGGGATTGCTGAGCGCGCATTGCGACTTACCGATCACGAAATTGGCGTCAGCGCTTTCTCGCAAGTGCTGGCCAGTTCGCTGCACGAGTCGCAGTACACCCGGCTGTTTCGTTCCTAGCCTGACTCTTATACTACCTGCGATGTATACGCTGCCCACGAAACCTGAGCCCATGGGGGCTGTCCTCGACAACGCCATCGAACTCTACCGGCATGCCTTCCGTTCGTGCTGGGTGATTTCGCTCGTGGGTACCGTTCTCACCACCGCAGTGCGCCTGCGCGCCGACATGGACATGCCGAATGTGAGCTTTGGCGGCAAGAATCTGCAGCAGTTCGGCGCCGACCTCGTACAGGCTTTGCAGCATATGAATGGCGGTGTCGGCTCACTGCTGAACAATTTGCTGGTACTGCTACTGGAGCTGGTGTTGTACGGTTCTTTGTTCGCTCAAATGCATCATGTGGCCGCGCACGCTCGCCCACTGGCTACCCTTGACGCGCTGATCCTCGGAGTGCGGCGCCTGCCGGGCATGGTGTTGTCATCCGTGATCTTCATGGTGGCCGTCTTTGTCGGCTTCGTGCTGTTCCTGATACCGGGTTTCTATCTCTGGGGGAAACTCGAGTTCTGGGTGGCAGCCGCGTTCGCCGATGACGCTGGTGCCATTGGCGGGCTTGGACGCAGCTGGGAGATCACGACCGGAAACTGGTGGCGATCGGCAACGGCCGTGACGGTCGCACTCATCATCGTAGTGGTACTCAACAGCGGCGCCGATGTTGTGGGGCTCATCCTGCTTGCCTTTACGCACGATCTGACCACACTGCTGCTGGTCACACAGACTTTTCAGGGTATCGCAGCGGTCTTTGTACTACCGATGCTGCCGGCAGCGGCTTTGGCCATTTACTACGACTTGAAGCTGCGCCGAGAGGGTGACGATCTCTTGATCCGCGCCAATTCGCTGCAGACGGCCTGAGGTCGTGCGGGCGTGGCTCGCACTGAGTCTGACTGCCACCGCGTGGCTGTGGGTCGCGCCCTGTCTGGCGGTTCAGAAGGCGGACATCGACTACCTGAGCGGCTGCCTCTCGGGTCTGCCTGCGCGCGAGAAGCCGGGACTGGAACATCTCCAGCCACACTGTCCTGGACTCAAGCGCTCGCTCGAGGATGCTGGATTGATCGGTCAGTTGCCCCAAGGCTGGGAGCAAAGGCTGCGACCGAGCGGCCTGGGCGAGATCAGCCAGTCGTTGCAGCGGTATCAGGGCGAGCCGCAGAGCAAGGCCCCCGACACGAGCAGCGTCGGCGCGATCGCTCAGGCACTGCGCACCGAGCACAAACAACCACCGAAGACCTGGTGGCAGAGGCTCGGCGAGTGGCTGCAAAAGCTGCTGACGCGTCGTGGCAACTCGGGCGCTGGACTGCTCAGTCGGGTGCTCGATCGTCTCGCCGACGTGATGACCGATCGGGTCAGGACAGTTCTCTTCTATAGTTGCGTGGCCCTGGTCGTACTATTCGTTGGATTGATCGTGTGGCGTGAAGCGAGGGCCGCTGGCATGGGTCGGCGCGCAGCACCACC
>DATMRM010000122.1:0-2127 GCA_035566155.1 Steroidobacteraceae bacterium
TTGCCTCGGGCGTACCCTGTGGCAAGTTTGGGCCGAACCAAAACGGTGGCAAACAGACCCAGGCTCTCCGCATCCAAACCCATCTTCAACAGTGACTTCCAGCAAGTGATTGAACAGGCGCGGCAATTCGCGCTGGCGCGACGGCGTGGCACTACATGTTGGTGGAGCGTAATTAGTGCGCGGCGACCGCCTGCACGGTTGGCGGCAATGCCACGCCAGCGGCGCGCAGTGCGAGACTGGCGGCGTGTCGGGGAGTGGAGCGCAACAGGAAGCGCCTGCCATCCTGTTCGATCTCGGTCTCAGTCAGCGCATCAAGATCGGCGATGATGGCCGGCCATGATCCGGTGTGGCCGAGGGCTGCGATGCGGGCGTCCAGCTCGGCCTTGAGCACAAGGGCGAGGAAGCTGCAGAACACATGGCCGCGAATGGTCTCGTCGAGCTTGTGGAAGATTGGTCGCGTGGCGAGCAGATGCTTGGCGGTGCGGAAGGTCCGCTCGACGGTCCAGAGCTGCTTGTAGCGCAGCATCGCCGCCAGCGGATTGAGATCGGTGTTGGTGCGCAGCGCGAAGATGCCATCGAACCGGGCATCCTCTGCGGCCTTGGCGCGATCGATGGCGAAGTGGTCCTTGCCCGCGGTTTTGAGGAAGCGGCGATAGCCGGTGTTGCCCACCAGCGCTTTGTCGCCGCGACGCAGTTGGCGTTCCAGTGCGGCCAGTATGGCGACACGCTCGGCGGCATCCTTCGCCGCCTCTTGGTGATTGATGCAGACGATGTAGCGCGCCCCGCCCAGCGTGACCGCCTTGGCACCGTAGTCAGTGTCCCGGCCGCGCTTCTCGATCACCAACGGCACGAAGGGTGCGGCATCGCCGAGTACGACCTCGCGCACCAGCTTGTCGGTGCGCTCGCGCACGCCGAGGATGTAGAGCAGGCCGCGTGCTTCCAAGGCGGCGATGGTCTCGGCGCTGATCATGCCGCGGTCGGCGACAATGCAGACGCGGCCCATGGCGAAGCGTTGGCGCAGCCGATCGATCACCGGCAGCAGGCTGGTGACATCGGCGGTGTTGCCTGGCCACATCTCCGAGCACACCGGCCGGCCGTCGCCATCGATCAGCACGGCGAGGATCATCTGGCGCAGATCGGGCCGGTGGTCCTTGCTGTAGCCATGCTGTCCGATCGACTGGCCGCCCAGGCCTTCGAAGTACAGGCTGGTGGTATCCATGAACACCAGGTCGAGCCGGCTGAACAGATCGCGCCGATGCGCGAACAGCTGCTCCTCGATCAGATCCTTCGCGCAGCGCGGTGAGAAGGGTGTGGCGCCATCCTGCTGGTCGCTCCGCAGTTCCTCACCCAGCCAGGCCATCGCACGATAGAGGTGATGCAGATCGAGATCGTCGGTGCCGGTGATGCGATAGTCATCACGCCAGCGATCGGCGGCCAGATCCGAGCCGCCGCGCATCAGTCGGTGCAGCACGGTGAGGAACACCGCGCGTTCCAGCGCGAAACGATGGCCGCGTCCGCGCGCCAGTGCGGCGATGACGCTCTGGCAGCCGGTCTCCTGCCACAGCCGCTCGAACAGCAGTGGCGGGCCGATGCGTCGCACCGCGACGGCGGGAGCGTCGCCGGTCCTGGCGGCATCCAGCACCATCGCTTGCTGGACGAACCGCGCACCTGAGCGCAGCAATCGATCGAGTTGTCCGCTGGCTTCCAGTTCATCCAGCCGGCCCAGTGTCGCGATCACCCGCTGGCGCACCTGATCACCGGTGCGGTGGCTCTCCACGATCTGCAGGTAGATGCGTCCCTGCGACTGTTTGCGGCGGAAGTACATGCGCGACTCGATAGGGTGCGCACAGATTGCCGCATATCATCGTGCAGTCAACAGACAATATCATCCGCACGTGGCACTACATATTCAGCGAAATCACCATGGCCGCTCAATGAAATCAGAGACTTATACCATCCCTGGAGAACCCAACTGTCGATGATGGGTATAACTCGCGTGTAGCACATTTCGATGCCATTGTGTTCGGCCGGTTACCGAGCGGCACTCTGCTGCGCGGAAGCCACAACTTCTTATTGCAGTTTGGGGATCGGGCTGCGGTTGAATCGCTACCGCACGCCATGATTCTG
>DATMRM010000123.1:0-2739 GCA_035566155.1 Steroidobacteraceae bacterium
ATGAGCGCCGAGGATCTGGCGGCGATCGTGCGCTTTTATGCCTATAGCCCCCTGACCGCCGCGCTGTTGCCGCTGATGCTGCACGAGGCCGATCGGGGCAACTACGAGCCGCTGCTGAGTCAGAAGAAAATGCTAGCCGACAGCCTGGGAACGGAGATCAGCGGCGGCATGGAACTGTCGGTGATCTGTACCGAGGATGCGGACCTGCTGTCCTCCAATCCGCAAGACGCCGCCACGCTGATGGGTTCGAGCACGGTCGAACGAATCAAGAGCGCCTGTTCCCTCTGGCCCAAAGGCGAGCGTCCGGCAGATTTCCATCATCCGTTCACGTCGGCGCTGCCGGTTCTGATGTTGGAAGGTCAATACGATCCGGTCACGCCTCCGGGGTACGGCCAACAGATGCTCAAGAACCTGACGCATGCAAGGCTGCTGATCGCGGCCGGCCAGGGTCATGGCGTGAGCGCCGTCGGCTGCATGCCGAGACTGGTCGGCAAGTTCGTCGACGATATTGACCCGTCGAAGATCGATGCCGGTTGTCTGAACGCACTCGGCGACACGCCGCCATTCGCGGACTTCAACGGGGCCCCGCCGTGATCGACGTCCAACAGCTTCACAAGGCCTTCGGCAGCAAGGTAGCCGTGGATGACGTGAGCTTCAGTGCGCGCGATGGGGAAATCACTGGTCTGCTCGGTCCAAACGGGGCAGGCAAGACGACCACGCTGCGTATGCTGTACACACTGCTCAAGCCCGATCGGGGCCGAATCAGCGTGGACGGCCTGGACAGCGTCACGCGAGCGCTGGAAGTACGGCGCCGATTGGGCGTGCTCCCCGATGCACGCGGACTCTACAAGCGGCTGACTGCGCGCGAGAACGTTGAATACTACGCGCAGCTGCATGGAATGGAACCCGCGATGACCCGCCGGCGCTCGGAAAGCCTGATTCAGGCGCTGGGCATGCAGGACATCATCGAGCGGCGAGTCGAGGGATTCTCGCAGGGCGAGCGCGTGAAAACCGCGATTGCGCGCGCTCTGGTGCATGACCCGCGTAACGTCGTGCTGGACGAACCAACCAACGGTCTGGACGTCATGTCTACGCGTAGCCTGCGAGACTTCCTGCGGCAACTGAAGGCCGAGGGGCGCTGTGTACTGTTCTCGACCCACATCATGCAGGAGGTCGCGGCCTTGTGTGACCGGATCGTGATCATCGCCGACGGACGCGTCGTCGCCGACGGTACTCCGGAAGGCTTGCGCGAACGCGCACATGAACAGAGTCTGGAAGAAGCCTTTGTCAAGATCATTGGTACTGCCACAGTCGGAGCGCTCGCATGAGTGCCGCCGTGACGGTGTACCTCAAGGAGTGTCGCGAGAGCCTGCGCGACCGGCGCGTGCTGCTGAATGTGCTGCTACTCGGCCCGTTGCTCGGACCTTTGCTGTTCACGATTATTCTGCGTGTCACGATCGGAATGGAGCTGGATCGAGCCGAGCGAGAGCTGCCGGTAGTCGTCATCGGCGCCGAGCGGGCCCCGAACCTGATCGAAGCACTCAGGCAGCAGGGTCTGGTCGTACGACCACCGGTTGATGACGTGGAAGGCGCCGTACGCGATCAAAGCGTTTCACTGGCGCTGCGCATCGGTGATTCCTTTGCCGAGGACTGGGTGGCCGGCAGGGCAGCGCAGGTAGAGATCATCTTCGATTCATCGCGACGCGACAATGGCGGTCAAGTCGGGCGGCTGCGCGGCATGCTCTCGTACTATGCAAGACGCACCTCGGCGATGCGATTGGTGGCGCGCGGACTGTCGCCAGCGGTCATAACACCCTTGGTGATCGCGGACCGCGATCAGGCCACGCCCCAGGCGCGCGGCGCCTTACTATTCGCGATGCTGCCCTATTTCCTGATCCTGAACTGCTTTATTGGCGGTATGTGGCTTGCGATCGACTCGACCGCCGGCGAGCGTGAACGTCAGTCGCTCGAGCCACTGCTGACCAATCCGGTACCACGTAGCCGCATCCTGCTGGGTAAACTGGGCGCGGCAGCTAGCTTCAGCTTCGTCAGCCTGACGCTTGGACTCGCTGCCTTTGCGGTGGCCGCGCGCTTTCTGCCTGTCCAGAGACTTGCAATGAGTCTGGACATCGGACCGCGGGTGGTTGCAACGATACTGCCGCTCATGATTCCGCTGGTGCTGCTGATCGTCGTCACACAGATCGTCGTCTCCGCGTTCGCCAAGACTTTTCGTGAAGCCCAGACCTATCTCGGTCTGTTGCAGATATTGCCGATCATTCCGTCAGTCCTATTGAGTGTCATGCCGATCAATCCACAACCATGGATGTATGCGGTGCCGCTGATCGGCCAACAGCTCACGGTGATGCAATTGCTTCGCGGCGAGGTGATCGCCGCAGGGTCATTACTGTGGTGCACGTTGACTACTCTGGCGGCGATGATCCTCGTGTTCATTGCCGCCCGCAGGGTCTACGAATCGGAGCGTCTTGCGGTCAATGCCTAGCCATCTGGAAGCATTCATCGAGCGTTATCCTCGCCTGTTCGTGCTGACCGGGGCCGGCTGCAGTACCGAGTCGGGCATCCCGGACTATCGCGGTGCGGATGGCGAATGGAAGCGGCCACCGCCGGTGATGTTTGACACCTTCATGACCAATCGGCTCACCCGCGCGCGCTACTGGGCGCGCAGTCTCGTCGGTTGGCCGCGCTTTCAGGCGGCGAAACCGAATGTCGCGCACCACGCGC
>DATMRM010000124.1:0-4231 GCA_035566155.1 Steroidobacteraceae bacterium
ATGCTGGTGGGGATTGGCGATGCAGTGCGCGCGGTTGATGCGTACGTGCGAGACATTCTGCTGCCAGTAGTCCGCATAGCGGTCGCGCAGCTGCCACGGATCCAGCCCGCAGAACGAGTAGTGCGCAAAGAACAACGGTCCGCCGCCGGGCACTCCGAGCGGCAGCTCGATGCCGTAGTAGCTGCGGCCGTTCCGGAAGTGATCGCCCCCAGCGTAGCCACGCTGATACACCAGCGGATCGACGGGAAAGCGCCGTGAGGATGCCGCGAGCACATAGGTGATCAGGCATTCGTTCCAGCCGCGCACCGCATGGCCGATCTGCCAGTCGTAGTTGGGACTCCAATGCCAGTACAGTACGTCGTTGCGTCCCTGGGTGTACCAGCTCCACTCGACCTGATCCCACAGGTCATCGATCCGCAGACGCGCCGAGCGCTCGTCGGGCGACTCGCGATCGAAGTACGCTCGTGCGCACAACAGGCCCATCATCAGGAACGAGGTCTCCACCAGGTCGCCACCGTCATCCTTCGGAAACAGCGGTACGGTCTCCCCGGTGCGGGTGTTCATGAAGTGCGAGTAGACGCCGTGATAGCTGCGCGCGCCGCCCAGGAATTGCAGCATGGGCTGCAGGCGTTCCAGCGCCTCGGCACGCGCAACCCAGCCGCGTTCGGCGGCGACGAGCAGCGCCATGATTCCGAAACCCGATCCGCCGATCGAGATCGGCACTTCCCGGTTCGGATCACTCAGCGAGCGTCGGTCCGCCGCAAGGCCCGTGATAGCATCCGCGCCGTCCCAGAAATAGTCGAAGCACGCGCGCTGAACCTGTTCCAGCAGCGCCTCGTCGGCCAGCGCGCCCAGCGACTGCGGATCAGACGTCGGCACGGACAGGCTCCCTGGGTGCGGTGCGCTTGCCGCGCGACTTGGGTTCCGCGGGTGCCGCCGGACGTGACAGTCGCGGCGCGTCCGGATCGTTCACCAGATGCAGCACGCGCGCGTAGGGTGGACCGGCTTGCTGTTTGCGACCGATATGAATCAGTGCGCTGTGCTTGAGCTCGCGGGCAAACACATCCTTCACCTGCGCCAGCGTGTGCTCATCGAGTGAATCGAACACCTCATCGATCAACACCCACGGCGGGGCTTTCAGCAGCAGCCGTGCAAACGCCAGTTGCTGCTGCTCGTCCTCGTTGAGCTCCTGCTCCCAGCGCTTGGTCTGATCGAGCATCGGTGTCAGCCGCTGCAGCTGCATGCGCTCGAGCGCCTTGGCGTAGCTGTCCTGGTTGAACTCGTGCACCTCATAGGGATAAGCGAGCACCTCGCGCAAGCTGCCGGGAGGCAGATACGGCGTGCGTGGCATATAGCGGATCGTCTCCTGCTCGGGTCGGGTAATACGACCGCCACCCCACGGCCACAGTCCGGCCAAGGCGCGGAACAGCAACGTCTTACCGGCTCCGGTCTCGCCGATGATCAGCACGTGTTCACCTGCTTTGAGCTCGTTATGAGGCTCTTTGAGCATAGTGGCGCCGCTGGGGGAGGCGATTTCCAGTCGATCGATCACAAATTTCCCCGCTGGTCCTTCAGCCAGTTCAATCTGGCCGGTCGCGGCGTGCATCTCGTGGCTGTCCAGCAGCGCGCGGCGAAAGCTTGCCACCCGCAGCAGGGTCGCGCGCCAGTCAGCGAGGGTGCTGAAATTGTCGACAAACCAGCGCAACGAGGATTGCACCTGCGTGAATGCGCCGGCCGCCATCATCAGCCCGCCGAACGAAATCTTCGAGTCGAAATAAATCGGCGCCGCCACCAGGATCGGAGCCACGATCGTGAACCAGCCGTAGCCGGAGGTCACCCAGGTCAGATTGGTCAGTCCCCAGACCAGCCGCCGCATCGCTTTGAGCACCGCATTCAGATCCAGGCGCAAGCGGCGCGCTTCGTCGGTCTCGCCGCCGGCGAGCGACACCGAATCGATATGTTCGCTGACTCGCACCAGCGAGAAGCGCAGGTCCGCTTCGCGCGCGTAGCGATCCGCGTTGGCATCGATGAGGTTGCGACCCACCCAGTAACTCAGGAGCGAGGCGGAGCCGGCGTAGATGAACGCTGCCCAGACCATGTAGCCGGGGATCACGAGCAGCCGGCCGCGGAACTGAAACCCGAAGCCGCTGGAGATGCCCCACAGCACGCTGATGAATGTGGCCAGCAGGATCGAGGCCTGCAGCAGGCCGATGCCCAAATCCGAGGAGAGCTCGGTCAGGTGCCGGGCATCCTCATGCATACGCTGATCGGGATTGACCCCCATGGGACCTGCGTTCGCCAGCCGAAACGCGCGCCGCGGCACCAGCCACTCGGCGATCAGATCGAGCACCAGGCCCTGACGCAGTTTCAGCTTCAGCATTTCCCCGAGCCATTTGATGCCGACATTCAATGCCAATAGCGAGCCGGCGATGATCCCAAACATGACCAGCTGGTACAGGAATCCGGATAGGTCGCGGCGCGACAGGGTGTCGTAGAAGGGCTGATTCCAGCGATTGAGCCGGATCTGGCCATAGGCAGTCGCAATGACGTCCAGCAGGATGCACGCGCCGAGCAACAACAGCGCATTGCGTACCGGCGAAGCCCACAGCGCAGCGGTCATCTGACGCAGCTGTGGCAGCAGGTGCGCCTGCGCCTGCTCGCTGCGACGGGTCTGGCGTGTGACTTTTCTGGCCATGTGACGGTCCTTGCGAAACGATGCGCTAAGGGTATAGAAGATCGGATGCGGAGTGGGACGGTATGACCCGAATTGAATCTCTGATCAGCGAGATGACGCTGACGGAAAAGCTCGGACAGCTGACGATGACCGCCTGCGGGTACGCGGTCACCGGGCCTGTGATCGCCGGGGATTCCACCGAGGCCATCAAGGACGGTGCGATCGGCAATCTGCTCAACCTGGTGGGCGCCGATCACATCCGGGAGATGCAGGATCTGGCCGTCAAACACTCGCGGCTGAAGATTCCGCTGCTGATCGCGCTGGATGTGATCCACGGGTTGCGCACGCTGTTTCCGATCCCGCTGGCGGAAGCGGCGACGTTCGATCGCGAAATCTGGGAGCGCACGGCGCGCGCGGCCGCGCAGGAGGCCGCCGCCGACGGTATCGCGATGACCTTCTCGCCGATGCTGGACGTGGCACGCGATCCGCGCTGGGGACGCATCGCCGAAGGACCGGGTGAGGATCCGTGGCTCGCGAGCCAGATTGCGCTCGCCAAGGTACGCGGCTATCAGGGCACCGATCTGGCAGCGGCCAGCGCGCTAGCGGCGTGCGCCAAGCACTATTGCGGGTACGGGGCGGTCAGCGCCGGTCGCGACTATGCCTCGGTCGATATCTCCGAGCGCACGCTGCACGAGGTGCACATGCCCGCCTTTCGCGCAGCGGTCGGAGCGGGTGTGGCCAGCGTCATGCCCGCGTTTACGGATCTGGCCGGTATACCGATGACGGTGCACCGTGCGCTGCTGCGGGACTGGCTGCGCGGCAGCTATGGATTCAATGGCGTGATCGTCAGCGACTACAACTCGATTGGCGAGCTGCTCAAGCATGGAGTCGCGGCCGATCTGACCGAAGCGGCGACACTCGCACTGCGGGCGGGCGTGGATATCGACATGATGTCCAATGCCTATCGCACCGGCTTGCCACTGGCGCTCGAGCGCGGCTGGGTGAACATCAACGAGATCGACGCGGCGGTGCGCCGCGTGCTGACGCTGAAGGAGCGGCTCGGTCTATTCGATGATCCGTACCGCCGGGGTTCGGTGCCGGAGAATCTCTCGGTGCTCAGTGAACGACGCCAACTGGCGCGCCGTGCGAGCGCGCGCTCGATCGTGATGCTGCAGAATGTACGCGCGAGCCTGCCGCTGCCCTCATCGCTCCGCCGGCTCGCGCTGCTCGGTCCGCTGGCGGATGCGGCGGTGGAGATGGGCGGCTGCTGGGGTGCGGCCTCGAAACCGGACACGCATGTCAGCGTGCGGCAGGGACTGCGCGCGGCACTGCCTGAAACCGATATCACCTACGCGCCCGGCGTCGCCATCAATGGCGATGACCAGAGTCAGATCGCAGAGGCGCTCGATCTGTGCGACCGGACCGATGCCATTGTGCTGTGTCTGGGCGAGTCGGCGAACATGAGCGGTGAGGCGGCCAGTCGTACCGATCTGGATCTGCCCGGGCTGCAGCGCGGATTCGCACAGGCAGTATTCGAGAGTGCCAGCACACACGGCA
>DATMRM010000125.1:0-3621 GCA_035566155.1 Steroidobacteraceae bacterium
GGGGGCACTGCTCTACTGGCGCGGTGCGCGACGCCGGTCCGCACCGGCCACCCGGCAAGCGGCTTAGGGTTTCGCCTCCACCCCCGGCACCAGCTCCGCGAGCTGCGACGCGGAGAATCCATGCTCGCGCAGCCGCACCGCCACCGAGCTGCGATCCTCCATCGAGCGATTCTGACTGCCCTTGAACTTGCCCTCGATCCCCGTGATGTCAATCTCGAACCCGACAATCGAGCGCAGCATCGTATCGATATAGCTCGCCGGCGCGTCATCGACATGCCAGCGCTGCGCGCTGGCGCCTTCGTGCACCTCGGTCAGTGCTTCGACCAGACCGCGCAGCCAGCCGGTCTCCTCGATGAAGCGGATATTGCCGCGCACATGCACCGCCGCGTAGTTCCAGGTTGGCACGGCCTTGCCGTCTGCACGCCTGCTCGGATACCACGTCGGCGATACGTAGTGCTGCGCGCCGGTGAAAATCGCCAGCACACTGGCACTGCCCTCTACCGCTCGCCACAGCCCGTTGGCGCGCGCGATATGTCCACGCAGAGTGCCGGGGCCCTCTGTGGCTGCCATCCACAGCAGCGGGATGTGGTTGGCGATCAGGCCCTGTCGAGTCGGCGCGACCAGTGTAGCGAGCGGGTGCTGGGCGATGAATCGATGCAGCACCTGTGCGCGCGACTCACGAAAATGCTCCGGAACGTACATCGCCTCTCACTCGCCGCGGACGGCCTCATACTGCGGGCACGTATAATAGGACGCGACGTAGCGATCGTGCACGCTGCACAGACCGTCATCCGAACGCACGGCGGCGTGTGCCGAACTCAAGCTACGCAGTCCCGGCAGCTCCTGCTCCAGACGGTGCGCTGCGCGATTGAAGTGCCGACAGCTCGCGCACAGCCGTTCGTCAGTCACTGACCCAGATGGCTCCAGAAGTCACCGAACACCTGCGTCGAGAGAATGAAACCCAGCGTCACGTTGACCACCACGCCGAGCGTGAATGCGAGAAACGGACGTGCGCCCACGGCGACGAACTCACGTACCCGCGTGGTCAGTCCGATCGCGAGGAACGCAAACGTGAACGCCCAGGTGCGAAACGATTGCAGCGGCGCCACCAGTCCCGGCAGCACGGTCTGCTTGTAGCTGGCGTAGTCGTAGCCGCGCACCACCAGCGTGACAATGGCGGACGCGATCAGAAACCCGAGCACGAACTTCGGAAAACGCCGCCAGATCTCGCTCGCATTGGCACGTCCGCGCACGCCGGTTGATTCCCAGCGCGTGGTGGCAATGATCGACAGCGCGAATGCCCAGACACCGATCCAGATGTCGCGGCCGATGACTTTCATCAGCGTGAAGGCGTTCACCGCGGCGTTGGCGCTGCCATCGATGCCGGGTACGTTGCCGGCGTAACCGCCATAGGTCTGCGCGGCCGCCAGCCCGGCGGCATCCGCGAACTCGGACGTGCCGATCCAGGCCCCCGCGACACCAGTGGCCAGATGCAGTCCGCGCGCCACCAGCGGCAGCGCGAAGATCATCACGATAGCCCACAGCACCACCAGGGTGATCCCGATCGAGACCTGCTCCTTCCTGGCCCCGACGGCGCCCGCGACCGCGATCGATCCGGAGACACCACACACCGCACCGCCGGTGCCCAGAACCGCCGCCAGCCTGCGATCCAGTCCCAGCGCGCGCCCGGCAAAGAAGATCGTTCCGAAGGTCACCAGCGAAATAATCCCAGCCTGTATCACGGCCACGGGGCCTGCCCAGGCAATCAGGGTGAGCGGCAGTCCGGCACCGAGCAGCACGATGCCGGTCTTGATGTAGAACTCGACCCGCAGTCCGGCCTGCGCCCAGCGCGGCAGTCCCGTGGTGTTGGACACCAGCAGTCCCAGCGCCAGCGCCACCAGCGGCGGCTCGAGGTTGTAATGCGAGGCCTGGTCCCACTGACCGACGAAATAAATCGCCAGCGAGACCGCATACACCAGCAGGAACGACGGCAGAAACTGACTCAGGCGGTAGCCGAGCGCCCTGGCGCCGATTCCGAACAGCACCTCCAGCAGCACGAACAGTGCGCCGTACTGTGGCCCGTGAGCGCGCAGCTGCGCGGTCAGATCCTGCCAATGGCTCCACTTCTGCGGGGCAATCGCGATCCATTTGATGCTGTCGCCGTTGGCAAACAGTGCCACGGCGACCGCGACTAACCCCAGGCCAATCCAGATGGCCCACCAGTCATCCTGCCGGATCAGATCAGACCAGCCGGAGCTGCGTGCCACGGCAGCGGCGTGTGTCGGGTGCGCGATCTCGGACATGGAACTCCTCCGGCCTGAAGCCTCCCTGAGCCTAGAGGAGTCCCTATCCGGAATCGATTAGCGATCTGTCATGTCGAATTGCGCGTCTTGTCATGTTACCGCGCCGTGACCTGACCGTCGCCGCGGCACCTATTGCAGCGCTCAGAATGTCAGACGCGCCAGATTGGTGACGTCGAGCGTTCCGACTCCCACGGCAGGGCTGTAGCCGTTGCGGCCTTTGAAGAACCAGTTGTCGCCGGTGGAGATCGTGCGAATGGCTGGCTTGGGTCCAAACGATCCGCCCAGACGTTGCAGGTTATACAGCCGCACGTTCAGCAGGCCGATGCGGTGCCCGGCCTTCTGTGCCAACAGCGCGCTCACGCCGTTCAATTGCGGGGCGACGAAGCTGGTACCGCCCAGTGAGGCGACCACGAGCCCTGTTGGACCGGTGAACGGCACCGCATAACCGGTGAACGGATCCGCATTGAAGGAGACGTCCGGCACGTTGCGCCCCGGGAAGTTCGCCGGGAAATCGAAGATGTCCACCGCCGGGCTGACATCGATCTCAGTGAATGACTGCGCCGGCTGACTCAGCTGCGTACCAAAGATCGCCAGCTGCTGGAACGGAATCGGAAAGAACACGCTGACGCCGCCGCCGGTACCGACCGAAAAAATCCCGCAGTTGAATAGATCGATCTGGCTGTCGGTCAGGCCGAATGAATTGCAAACCGGCTCCAGATAGTCCCAGCCCCAGACACGCTCGACCGGATTGTTGATGGAGACGGTGGTGCCGCCTCCGCCCACAAACGCCAGCGAGCCCGGCAGCGTGGTACCACCGGCCGAAGTGAGCGCCGGGTCGCTACCCGGGTAGTCCACACTCAGCGGATCGGTGAATTGCTCGCCAACGCCGAATTGCCGAACCGTGTCGAACGCGCCGCTGTCACCGGCGGCGGCCGACAGGGCCTGTCCCTGCAACGCCGCGATCACGAACTGCTCGTGCATCGCCTGCAGCACGCTGACCTGTTCGCCGTTGAGAGGGTCAGTGACCGTGATACCGGTGACGTTCGGATCGCGCAGAAACTCCGGCGAACCGAAGCTGGTGGACACGGAATCGGCCTGGTTGTCCGACACCGCTTTGACAAACGCATCGAGGAACGCCTGGCTTCGGTTCGGTGCCTCATAGACGATGATATTGGCCCCGGGCGCGATGCCACCGGATTGCTGCACATCTACCGTCGTCTCGATCGAATTGCCATTCAGCGGCCCCGAGCCGCCATCCACATTGACGATCGAGATGCGATTGGGATTGGTGTTGAGGCCGAGCGCGTTCCAATAGGTG
>DATMRM010000126.1:0-2365 GCA_035566155.1 Steroidobacteraceae bacterium
AGCACGTCTTCGATGTAATTCGGGGCCGCCGCGCTCTTGAGCGCATCGACCACACGGTGCACTTCCTGATCGGAGACGAACGCGCCGTGGATGCGCGTCGGTGTCGCCGTGCCCGGCGGCAGGTACAGCATGTCTCCATGACCGAGCAGCGATTCGGCGCCCATCTGATCCAGAATCGTGCGCGAATCCACCTTAGCCGAGACCTGAAAGGCGATGCGGGTCGGAATATTGGCCTTGATGAGACCGGTGATGACATCCACCGACGGCCGTTGCGTGGCCAGAATCAAATGAATGCCGGAGGCGCGCGCCTTCTGAGCCAGTCGCGCGATCAGCTCCTCCACCTTCTTGCCGACCAGCATCATCAGGTCAGCGAGTTCGTCGATGATCACCACCACGAACGGCAGCGGCTCGAGATTCGGGATCTGACTCTGATCGATGCTCGGGTCGTTCGAAGCCGCCTGCATCAGCACCGGATCGAGGATGGGCTGGCCATCTTCGATCGAGTCCTTCACGCGGCGGTTGTAGCCGGCGATGTTGCGCACACCCAGCGCGGCCATCAGTTTGTAGCGCCGTTCCATCTCGGCAACACACCAGCGCAACGCGTTCGCCGCCTGCTTCATGTCAGTCACGACCGGTGAGAGCAGATGCGGAATGCCCTCATACACCGACAGTTCCAGCATCTTCGGATCGATCATGATCAGACGCACGTGCTCGGCGGTGGCCTTGTAGAGCAGGCTTAAGACCATGGCATTGATGCCGACGGATTTACCCGAACCGGTGGTGCCAGCGATCAGCAGGTGCGGCATACGCGCCAGATCCGCAACCATCGGCACACCGCCGATGTCCTTGCCCAACGCCAGCGTCAGCGGCGAGACGATGTCGTCGTAGGCCTTGGACTTGATGATCTCTCCGAGCGTCACCAGCTCGCGTTTCTCGTTCGGGATCTCCAGGCCCATCACGGATTTTCCCGGGATCACTTCCACCACGCGCACGCTGATCGTGGACAGCGCGCGCGCCAGATCCTTCGACAGCGCAGTGATCTGACTGGCCTTTACTCCCGGCGCCGGCCGCATCTCAAAGCGCGTCACGACCGGACCGGGGTGCACCGCTACCACTTCGACATCCACGCCGAAGTCCTTGAGCTTGAGCTCCACCAGTCGCGACATCGCTTCCAGCGCTTCCGACGAATACGACGGCTCGCGCTCGCCCGGATCATCCAGCAGACCCAGCGGTGGCAGCTCTTTGGCCTGCGGTGGATCAAACAGCGGTACCTGTCGCTCTTTCTCCGCGCGCTCGCTCTTGCGCGGCGTTGGCGCTGGCGGCTCAATGATGCGCGGTGCCATTCGGGTCGGCGCACGCTGCCGTTCGGCCTGCAGGGCCTCCTGACGCTCGAGTCTGGCCGAGCGTCCAGCCTGCGCGGCCTCTTCGGCTTGCCGGTTGAACCAGCGATTGCGCACCCAGTGCACGGTCGCCCAGGTACCTGCGCCAACGTGGTCCATGAGCGTTAGCCATGAGATGCCAAATGCGATCGCCACGCCGGCCATCCACACGGCAAGCAGTATCAGGGTGGCCCCGAGGATGTTGAGGCCGGACTCGAGTTCATGCCCAGTGGCCGTGCCCACCACGCCTCCGGCACTTTGAGGCAATGCGCCCGGGCTCCAGTGCAGCGCCGCCAGCGCGCAACTGGCAATCAATACGATCACGAACCCGGCGACGCGGATCGTCACGTTGGCGCGCGAGTACTGTTTGTGGCCCTCGGCGCGCGCGCGAAACATCCGCCAGGCGGAAATCCCCAACATGAGCGGCAGCAGGTAGGCAGGGCGCCCGAACAGCGCGTACAGCCCACTGGCCAGCGAGGCGCCGATGAAGCCGACACGGTTGTGCACCGGTGCATTGCTGACCGAAGACCATGACCACAGGCTGTGATCGCCTGGATCGAACGTCAGCAGGGCCACCACCACCACCAGCGCGAGCGCTGCCAGCACGATCGCCCCGCCCTCGCGTAACCCGCGCGAGACCGTCAGCGAATAACGCATGGGAGCACGTTGTGCAGTGGACTCGGTCACGAAATTGCAAACCTCATTGAAGGATATGACTTGGCCTGCGGACCGCGCTTACTTACCATCCATGATTCCAACAGGAAATTGTACATGACTGCACCCAGGCACCGCCGATTGATCATTTTGGGCTCCGGTCCCGCCGGTTACGCTGCCGCGGTCTACGCAGCGCGGGCCAACCGCTCCCCCTTGCTGATCACCGGTTTGGAGCAGGGCGGACAGTTGATGACCACGACCGACGTGGACAACTGGCCCGGGGATGTCGAAGGGCTGCAGGGGCCGGCGCTCATGGAGCGCATGAAGCGCCA
>DATMRM010000127.1:0-9207 GCA_035566155.1 Steroidobacteraceae bacterium
TCAGCGGCGGAGCTACTGGATCCCGTAGGAATGGCGAACTATGTGGCTGCCAACTCATTCCTGGAAGGTCTCGCGAGGCGACGCAGAGCTCTTGGGCTCCGCGCGACGTGTGTCGCCTGGGGCGGGTGGTCGGATTTGGGCATGGCAGGGAAGATGTCTCAATCATGGGAGCGGCGCTGGGAGAGGCGGGGTATACAGGGCCTTGATACTTACCGATCCTTCGACCTTCTGTTGCGGCTAATTGACGCCGGACCCTCCGTCGCTCTGGTGATGCAGCTGGACTGGCATCGATTTGCAGCTACGGCCAGCGCCGACCAACGCGCGCTGTTCGCCCCGATGCTGCCAAAAGAGGAGAGCTTATCTTCCAAGAAGGTGCACTCTATTTCGGTGGCTTCGCTCCCGGCGTACCCGCCGAGACCTCTTGATGGTGAATCTGACATCGCCTCCATCGTCCATCGGCGCGCGCTTAACATTCTGCAGCTGCCCGAGCAGTCCAGGCTCGATCCAGATATGCCGCTGGCGGATCTTGGATTTGACTCATTGATGTCGCTTGAGCTTCGCGATGTGCTTGCCACGGATCTCAATACCGCTCTTCCAGCGACACTGCTGTTCGATCACCCAACGTTGAGTTCTCTGATACCGTTCGTTTCGGCGCAGGTGCGAGACCGGTATGCGACCTCTTGAGCCAATGCCAATGGCCGCCACCTGTAGCAGTAGCGGTGCCCGATGTGCCAACGGGTGATCGCATGCCCGACGATGGATTGTTCGTCGCCCAGTTGAACGTCGCTCAGGCTTTGTACGAGCTGGATGATCCGCGTATGGCCAGCTATCTGTCGCTGATAGAGGAGGTCAACGCAGCCGCCGATCGCGCGGCGGGGTTTGTCTGGCGCCTGAAGGACGGCTCGGGAAAGTTGAACGTCGGGAGGAGCTCGAGAGAGATCGTCAATCTGTCGGTGTGGCGCTCCCTGGATGACCTGAGAGATTTTGTCCACGGGGAGATCCATGGTCATGCCCTACGCAAGCGTTCCAAGTGGTTCATACGGCTGCCCTCGCCGTATTCGGTAGTGTGGTCAATACCGCTGGGGCGTCTTCCGACCCTTCAGGAGGGACTCAAGCGCCTGGCCGCGCCCCAGCATGAGTGAAATGTCGCAGCTGCCCGCAGAGTTGGTCGATCTCCTCAGTCAGAGTCAGATAGTGGGCACATACTCTGACGCTGGGGGGCCTCGCGTGCTGTTTGATCACCATGCCGGCGCCCTCGAGACGCCGGTAAACGGCTGACGGACACGTCCCCTCAATCTGAAACGTGGTGATTCCGGATCGTGCGTCCTCACCCAGTATCTGAATCGGTCGCGTGGCGTCGGCGTTCATCTGCGCGATCTGCCGGCGAAACCGGGCTGTCAGTGCCTCGATGCTCGCGAATCTTTCGGCCAGGGTGGCGAAGGACTGTTGGGCCTCCACGGCTGCTCGCAACCCCGCGAGCAAACAGTAAGCAGCTGTTCCTCCTTCGTAGCGCACGGCGGTAGATGAGAGGCTGAGTCGGTCGATCTCGGGGGCGGGGTTCAGGCCGCGCCATCCTACGATGCTGGGCTCGACCGCGTTCTGTGCGCTCTCGCTGACGAACAGTGCAGCAATGCCGTCAGGACCGCCCAGCCATTTCTGACCTCCGAATGCATAGAGATCGACCTCAGAGGAGCGCAGCTCGAAGGGGAGGACCCCGATGGCCTGAGCGCCATCCACCAGAATTAACGCACGGGGAGCAGAGCTGGCTCGTACCACACTGACCAGCTGAGATGGCGCAAGGTGCGCGCCTGTGATCCAGTTGATGTGACTTGCGATCACCAGACGTGTGCTCGGACGCAGAGCGCGCAGTAGCGCCTCCCGCCACTGAGTGTCGTTCGGACCCGTGGGAGCTGGAAAGCCGGACACCTCAAATCCAAATCTTCTGGAGGCCTGCTCGATCGCAAGCCATGTTCCGGGCGGCTCGAATTCGCACACCACCGCGTGATCCGACGCGGCCCATCGAATTCCGAAAATCACCAGCGAGCAGGCATTGGAGACACTATCGAGCAACGCGATCCGCTCGGGCGGTGCGCCGATCAACGCTGCGAGTGAGCGTCGCGTCGCAAACAGCTCGTACTCGATCCAGGCGATGCCGGCGCGCGAGGCGGGCCCGACCGACTGCAGTGTATCCAGGCTGTTGAGTATCGCCTCGCGGGCGACACGCGGCATGACGCCGCGCGCTCCGAAGTTCAGGTATGTACGCTCGCTGAGTGCCGGATAGCTGCTGCGGTGTTGTCGCAGAGAGTCAACGCCATTCATGCGTCGAGAGCCAGGCCTCAAACCTGGAGATGTCCAAACACCCTTGGAGCAAGCGACGCGATGCTGGCGGCGCGAAAGAATTCGATCAGCGGTAACGATTGTCCAAGCTCACGAGACAGACGCTCCCGCAGCTCGACCACCATGATTGAGTCCATGCCGATTCCCTCCAGCGAGCGGCCCAGGTCGATCTCCTGCGGCTGCATCATCAGCGTCTGAGCAGCACATCGCACGATCCGCGCCTGTACCGAGTCTACCGTATGCGTCGCGGGTGTATCGCGCAATGCGACCTTCGCTCCTTTTTCCGCAGCGGGCTCGGGAGTCGTCGCTAGCCCTGAAAACAGTGGCAGCTGTGCCACGGGCCCTCCGCTCGCGCGCCAGCGGTTCCAATCGACCGGCACCAGAAATACTTGTGGCAGATCGCAGACCATGAGCTGGTCAAGTCCTTCCAGCGCATCGTCGGTGGAGATCGGATCGATCCCCATAGAACTGAGACGCTCGCCGATTCCCATCTGTGCGGCCTTACCAATCTGCGACCAGGGGCCCCAGCCAATACTCATCGCCGGCAATCCAGCGCAGCGACGCAGTCGCGCAATCTGATCCATCGCGGCACTTGCGGCCGTGTGCGCCGCTTGGGATGGGGGACAAAAGAGACTGGCAGCAGAGGAAAACATCACGAAGGCTCGCACCGACAGAGAAGCACTGGCGCGATGCAGATTCCACGTGCCGGCGATCTTGGCGTGCTGCGCTGTCATGAACTCGTCGGGCATTTGCTTGAACAGCAGGGTATCCGCAGTCTGACCGGCCACATGAAATATTGTCTCGATAGGAGGGGCATGTTGAGCCAGATGCGCGAAGATGCCTTGCATGGCCTGCCAGTCGGCTATGTCAGCCTCAAATCGATGGATGCGCGCACCGGCTGCGGCTGTCGCGCGCTCGATCTCCTGATTGACGCTGATAGGGCCTCGACTTCTGGAAATGAGAGCGAGCGCCCGGACTCCGCGCTCCAACAGCCAGTGGACCACGCGGGTGCCGATGCCTCCGGTCCATCCGGTGACGATGTGTGTCGTGTCTGCTCGAGGGGTCCAGGAGGCCTTAGGCGGTACGACGGTCGCAGCTATCCTGAACACACCGCAGGTGTACGAACCAATTGACCACCATTCGCGGTCCGCGGAATTGGAGCAGATGGCAGCAATTGCCCTCGCGGCACGCTCGGCAGCCACGCGGGTGTTGAGTTCGATGCGAGTTACCGCGTACTCGGGGTGTTCTGCCTGAAGTACGCCGCAGGCCGCGCCCAGCGCTGCGTCTGCAGTCGATGCTTGCTCATCCTGTGTTCCGTCAGGGCCATTGGTCACGAGTGACACCCTGAACCCTGCGCGCGTTGACCGCGTGCCGAGCAGACGCACCAGATCGGGAAGGAAGGCACCGTAGGCAGACGCGGGCAGTGAGCCGTTGGTGGGCGTGCGTTCGGGTAGCATCAGCAGCTGTGATACGTCTGACCACTCTGAATCGGGCAAGCTCTTCAGTTCCGCGAACGCCTCGACTCGAGTGGAGGCCGTAAACGCTTTGATTCTGCCGCCCAGTGCCGCAATGCTTTCTGCGGACCGGTCGAACAACTCCGATCGGGGGCCGATCAGGATGCAGGTACCGTCGAATCCACGAGCCAGGGGAAGGGCTCGTTCGGCAAGTTCATACGTGTACAGCGCGTGATGAAAGCTCGACCGGGCTTTACTGCGCGCCGGCCTGATGACACGAGCGATCACCCCTTCGAGAGTGGCGATACGCTCTCCCGCCAAGGTCGTGATCAGCACGTCGCTCGAGTACAGCCCGGGAGCATCGTCGTTTCTGGCGAGCACGCGTACCCGACACTGACGTGTGGGCTTGCGGTAAACGCAGATGCGCTGCACGGCCTGTAGCACTACGGGTTGCAGCGCGCCTGGTTCGGCGAAGGCCGCAAGCACCTGCAGGGCAGCATCGACGACCACTGGGTTCAACGTAAAGCCATCTTTGTCTCCAGCCGCAGCACTCGGCAGCTGCAGCTGTGCCTCCAGTGTCGTGCCGGCAAGTCGAAGTTCCCGGACTGCTCGGTACATGGGTCCATGTTCGATGCCCGCTGCGCGCAGGCCCGCGTACAACACCTCGGGATCGATCACACGCCATCGCTCGTTCCCCGATGCGCTCTCCGGCGAGGCGCAAGGAGGTGTGCTGCTGTGCGTCGCCCGACTGCTGACGTGACGACGCCAGGGTGTTGTCGGATCGACACTACTCTTTGACCAGATCACCAGCTCTGCTGTTGCCGTCGAGGCGAGCACATCGATACGGACGCGATGGGCAATGTCGTCGCCAAACAGCAGCGGCTCGAGCAGCACTAGGTCCGTCAAAGCCCAGGATGTGCCGGGGCGCGCACGAGAAATCGCGGTCAGCATCAGGTCAATATAGAGAGCACCTGGCATGACCGGTGTTTGATCGATGCAATGCTGACCGATATAGGGGTCGCCGGATCGAATGGTGGATTCGAATGACACTGAGTCTGCACTGACTCGCGGTGTGTGCTTCAGGAATGGATGCGAGGGCCGCGCACCGAGCACCGCCTCCAGTGAGGTTTCAACGCGCGGTTGCTGCAGCGGCCCGCTCACGTCGCGGTCAGCCAACAATGCAAAGAACGCTGCGGCCGCGTCAGTGGCGCGATCCTGCGTGGTGTACAAATATATGCCCTCTTCGTTGGCGGTGAACTTTCGCTTGAATTGGCGCTGCCCTGCATAGCCTCTAGGTGACCGATCTGGCGCGCTTTGCGACCTGGCGCTGGCTTCGATCCCATAGCTGCCGCCGAGGCTCAGTTCCTGGAAGCCTTCCGCAGCCAGCAGTTGAGCGGCGCGTACGATGGCGAATTCATTGCAACCAGGCGGTACCTTCTGTCCATAGAACTCCATGTCCAGCAGATATCCGGCTCGATTGCCAAATGGTGTAAGCAGCACGGCGCTCACTACCCGATCGCCGGCACACGTGACGAATAAACGACGCTTGCCGAGTCCACGTCCAGAAAGCAGCGACTCTTGGATCCAGGTCGCCGCCGGCACTGGCTCGCCAACGCGCTGCTGCCAGTGGCCTATCAGCGCTACGATTGCGGCGTCCATCGAGCGATCGGAGCCAGGCGTGTACTCGGCGAGGGTCCCTTTGGTCTCTCGCTCGAAGCGTTGTACCTGATTTCTGAGGCGGCGCATTCCTTGCCCGCTGAGGGTGAAGTGCCTCAGATCGGTCAGGCGGTGCATCGAGCCTACGGGAATGCTTCTGAGGCTCAGCCGTTGCATGGACTGCGCCGCAGATTCATCGGCCATCAATGCCAGCTGCAACGAGTGGCGCTCGCATGTGCTCGCGAGCTGGGATACCTGATGCTCGAAGTCCAAGGGGTCACCTAGATAGGCCCATGCGATGACGATGTCACCGCTCAATCCCAGGTAGAACGCGGAACTTCGATCCGGGCTCAGAAGAATCCATGGGGCAAGTAGGCCCATGTTCACGGAATCCATGCCAAACCGGTCCCAGCGCCATATGGACTCGGGGAGCTGCGTTGACGACGTCCCGAGAGGGGACTTCGTCTCGGACGCCACGATCTCAGTGATCCAGTGGCGCTGTCGCTGCCAGGGATAGGTGGTCGCTGGCTCCCAACGGCCACGTCCCGGATAGATCGCCTTCCAGTCGATCTCGACGCCGGACTCGTACAATGTGGCGAGGCTGCGGCTGAAAGTCTCAACCGCGCCTTCGCTCTGCCGCATAGAGGGCACAACGATGGCGCGCTTACCAAGCGCCTGGCACACCTGTTCGACCGATGACAGCAGTATCGGCTTTGGGCTGATTTCAACAAAAATCTCGTTGCCGGTGCTCGCAATGTGGCCGACGGCGTCCGCGAAGCGGACAGGCTCTGTGAGATTGCGCCGCCAATAGCCCGCGTTGAGTTGTTCGCCCGATAGAGGCAGACCTGTGACGCTCGAGACGAGCGCGAGGTGGGAGGGCTGGGGGCGCAGATCGGCGAAGCGCTCGTTGATGCGCTTCCCCAACGAAGCAACGAGCGGGCAATGACTGGCTACCCCTTCGGTGCGCAGCTTGCGGCAAAACACCGATTCCGCACTCAAGTGAGCGATCAGATCTTCGATGTCTTCCGCAATGCCAGCGAAAATGGTGGAACTGAAGCTGTTCTGGCCCGCGACAAATACGCGCCCCTGCCAGTGCCGCGCAAGTTCGACAGCCTGCTCACGCGGCAGGTCGGCGACGGCCATTTGTCCCTGTCCGCCGACGCTGGCAAGCAGCTGACTGCGCACGATGCTCAGCTCCGTTGCCTGTTCGAGATTCAACGCGCCTGCGATGTGCGCGGCTGCAATTTCTCCCATGCTGTGCCCGACGACTACGTTGGGTGTGAGCCCGACTTGCTGCCATCGTCGCGCCAGTGCTACCTGCAGAGCGAACAGGCAGACCTGTGTGACATCAACCTGGGCCCGCGGTGTCTCTGCGCTCAACTCCTCGACTATCGACCAGCCGGTCTTCCGACGCACGATCGCGTCGATCTCTAGTAGCACCGCGGTAGTTGTGTCCTGGCGAAGCCATTCTTTGGCCATGCCTTGCCACTGCGATCCTTGCCCGGAGAAAATGAAGGCTACCCGCGCCGGCACCGCCGCATCGGGCGACAACGCTCCGCCGTCAACGGCCGGTGAGTTGACCATTGAGCGCCGCAATTCTGCGGCGTCTCGGCCAACCACACATCTTCTATGCGCATAGTGCTCCCGTCTTAGCGCCCATCCGCGGCACATAGCCAGCACGGAATCGGAACTATCCTGAGGAGTCTGGGCGAGACGCTCGTCGCACCGGCGTAGCAGCGCACTGAGTGCTGTTTCAGACCGCGCCGACACCGGCAGCAGGTAGGTGCTGCCCGTCGGTGTCGGTGCTGATGACGCGCCCGCAGGCGCAGCGGAAAGGACGATGTGCGCGTTAGTCCCACTGAATCCAAATGAGCTCACGGCCGCCAGCGGCTCTGCGTCGGCAGGCCAGCTGACGCATTCAGACGCCACTGCGAGGTTGAGCTCATCCCAGGGGATGAGTGGATTGCGCGTCTGAAAATTGATCTGCGGCGGTATGCAGCGCTCCCTCAGTGCCAGACACACCTTGATGAGACCGGCGACTCCCGCGGCCGCTTCCAGGTGCCCCATATTCGTCTTGACCGAACCAAGGAGCAGCGGATTCCGACGAGCGTCTGCGGCTGCATAGGCGCGACCGATGGCTTTGGCTTCGATCGGATCGCCGAGGCGCGTACCGGTCCCGTGTGCCTCGATATAGGCAACGTCTTCTGGTCGAACGTCGCCGTCGCGCAGCGCCGCCTTCAGTACCTCTTCCTGTGCTGCGCCATTCGGTGCCGCGAGTCCTGCGCTTCTGCCGTCGTGATTGACCGCTGACCCGCGAATGAGGGCAATGATGTTGTCATCATCGCGCTCCGCATCCTTATGTCGCTTCAGGATTACTATTCCGCAGCCTTCGCCCCGCACGTAGCCATCGGCGTCGGCGTCAAAGGCCTTGCAGCGTGAGCTGGCGGAGACCGCTCCAAGCTGTGAAAAATAGACCCCGACGGCCGGGCTCAAAATGACATTTACCCCGCCGGCGATGCACAGGTCAGTCTCGCCGCTACGCAACGAGCGGACGGCCTGGTGGACTGCAACCAGTGACGATGAGCAGGCCGTCTCGATCGCCATGGACGGGCCGCGCAAATTGAGGAAGTAGGAGATTCGGCCGGCCGCCACGCTCAGCGCGGTCCCGGTGCCGAAGTACTTGTCTATCTCGTCGAGCTTGCCGCTGTTGCCCGCGAGCATGGCGTACTCACTGGAACTGATCCCAATGAACACTCCCGTCGCGCTGCGCTCGAGGTTCCTGTGCACTTGCCCGGCGCTCTCCAGCGCTTCCCAGCTCACCTCGAGCAGCAGGCGTTGCTGCGGATCCATGCTCTTCGCCTCGCGTGGAGTCACGCGAAAGAACTTCTCGTCGAACAGATCTATGTCCCTGAGGAAAGCTCCGCGCCTCGAGTACATCTTGCCGGGGGTTCCTGGAGTTGGATCGTAGAAGGCATCAGCATCCCAGCGCTCACGCGGAATTTCAGAAATCGCGTCTGCTTTGGAGATCAGCGCATTCCAGAAGGATTGTGGATTAACCGACTGCGGGAAGCGGCACGCCATGCCAACGACAGCGATGTCGCGCTCGCTGGCGCGCGCCGCTGCGTGTATGAGATCTCGGCCGGACTCCGGTTGAGTTTTCATCTTGACGACGCCTATGCGATGCGTAGCGGTATGGTCTAACGTTTGCACGGACTCCGTGCCTTGACAACACACGCTGGAGGCAATTTAGATAGCACTGTTCGTCCGCCCCGTCGCTTCACGAGATTCCGACCGAATGCTGCAACGTGTGGTTTCTGCAATGCGCGCGCAGCTGTTCGGCATCAGCGGCGATCAGGCGTTGTTTCGCCGACGCGGATTCAAGAGCGCGAGAGCGAAGAGTCAGCACGTGCTGGAGGACATCGGGAAGACTTTCATCGATGGCTACAATTTTGCGGTCAGATCGGCCGATCCGACGCTGCAATCCGCCCGGCTAGACAGCATTCCGGTTGACATGCACGGATTCTTCGTTGAGGGCGCGTCGATGGGCTTCGCGCTGTTTGACATTGTATCTCCGTGGCCCACGCGATTCTTCCAGGAGTTCATCCGTCAGGCAGCGTCGCCACACATTTATATGGCCTACGTCGGAGCGGGCTGGGCGCTCGCGCGTACGTCGCTGAGGCTGTCGTGGCGACTGGGCAAGACCGACCCGCTTCTGCGGTGGCTGATGTTTGATGGCCTCGGCTTCCATCATGGCTACTTT
>DATMRM010000128.1:0-3299 GCA_035566155.1 Steroidobacteraceae bacterium
CGCTGAGGCGGTACTGCACGGAACCGAATACACACTGGGCGATGTGACCGGCGCAAGCCTCGGCGGCGGGTGGATCACGCGGCTCGTGGACTGGGGCTTCACCCGCGGCGCAGGTCGCGAGCCGCCCGTTGCGGCCGTCCAGCCGACCGCCTGAAACGCCGCGACGAGGCACACGATGGCAAAGATCTTCCGGCCCGACGTGACCGTTGCGGACCTGCAGAAGGTCAGCGAGCGCACGCTGGTTGACAGTCTGGGTATCACGCTTACCGAGCTGGGCGATGACTTCCTGCGGGGCACGATACGGGTGGATCATCGCAATTGTCAGCCAATGCGCATCTTGCACGGCGGGGCTTCGGTCGCGTTGGCTGAGACACTCGCCAGCCTGGCGGCCAATTCAGTCAGCTCGATTGATCGCGAAAAGGCGTACTGCGTGGGGCAGGAGATCAACGCCAATCATCTGCGCCGCGCGCCCGAAGGCACACTGGTGATTGGCACCGCTCGTCCGTTTCACATCGGATCGCAAAGTCAGGTGTGGGGCATCGAACTCGTCAACGAGGCAGGGCAGCGTACCTGCGTCTCGCGTATCACGCTGGCGGTGGTCAAGCGCTCGAGCCGCGCTTGACGCTCAGTGCGCTCCGGCGAAGCCGTAGCGGATCTCGGCGTACACCTGCAGTGGTGAGTTGTAGTGCACACCGCCGAAGGTCAGGCTGTTGTCGATCAGCAGATGTTTGTTCGCGAGGTTCAAAGCGGTCAGCGAGGCGGTCAGGTTGGGCAGAAACTCGCGCCCGAGGCTGAGGTCCAGCTCGGCGTGGCTCGGCAGATGGCTCGGTCCCTGACCGCCGTTGGCGAACCCGGAGCCGTAGGATAGGTTCATCGACACGAACGTCTTCCAGGGCAGTTTCAGCTCGAAGCCGCTGCTGATCGTGGTGCGCTGATCGTGATCGAGTGCGAACGGGCCTGCGGGCGGACTGAACTCGGTCAATCCGCCAGTGATCGCACCGAAGCCGTCGGCGGTCTGATTGGAATACGCCAGATGAAACCGCGCGGCGTTCCAGAAGCGTGGCGAGCGCACCGTCAGTTCAGTGGCCTCAATCAACGCTCCGGTAATCGTGAGCGGCAGGAAGATGTCCGAGTTGCCGACCGGATTGTGGTCGAAGAAGTTGCGCGCCTCGGTGCGGAAGCGATCGAGGTCGATCCTCCAGCCGCGGCACGGGACCGACAGGCCGTACTGGTATTCCGTGTCACGCTCACCGTGTAGCGGCAGGAAGGCCGTGTCGTTGTTGCTCGCGAACTGCAGCAGCGGTCCGGACAGCGTGTCGAGCGGCGGGGCCTGGTAGAACTTGCCCCAGAATCCGTGTACGACCCATGCCATGGCCGGTAGTTGTATCGTTATGCCGATCCTGGGGGAGGTGGCGTTCTCGGTCACGTGGCCGGAGAAGTAGGTTTCCCGAACTCCCGCCATCAGGGTCAGCCACTCGGTGGCCCTGAGCGTGTCCTGAACGAAGCCGGCCAGCAGCGTACCGGTCGGGTGCGCGAGCGCGAACACCGGCGCGTTGGCGTCATTGTTGAAGAGGATCTGAAAGAGCTCGTTGTCCTGCTGGCCGAAGCCGAGCACGCCGATTTGAAGATCGTTCCTCCACAGATGCCATCGCAGCGTTTCCTGTCCACCCAGATAACTCGAGGCACGCCCGTCGGTGGTGGCGATGGGAGAGTCCGTGGGGGCGCCGTCAAAATCAGCCCGGTTGTAGTGATAGAACAGTGAACTCGTCAGTGTCGCGTCGGCGCTGAACGAATGTACCCACGACAGGATGGCGAAGGCGTCGCTCTCGCGCTGTACATCATCCAGCAGATCTCCCGCGGAATTGGGAATCTGATAGTCATCGTGCCGTGCCTGCACCACCAGACGGATCTGATCGTCGGCGCTGAGGTTGTCGATCAGGGTGGCAAAGCCACCGTAACCGTCCTCGCCGTCGTGCAGAATCTGCGCAGTCGGCGTCTCGATGCCGAGGTCGCTGCGATTGCCGTTGAGACTCACATAGTAGGCCAGCTTGTCGGTGTGGCTCCCGAAGCTGACGTAGTCATTGGTCTGACCATCGCTGCCACCGCTGACAATCACTTCACCGCGATTGTGTCCTTCGAATCCGGTTCTGGGCACGACATTGAACACGCCATAGGTGCGATCGCCCAGCTCCGCCTGGTAGCTGCCACGCTGGATTTCCAGATAATCGATGTCCTTCGGGTCGATCTGTGGACCCAGGTTCGAGGCGATATTGGTGTTCGGAATCTCCACGCCGTCCACAGCCCAGGTGGTCTGATGTCCGCCGCGCACGTGTAGCTGATCGTGTACGAAATAGGCTCCCGGCACGAAATCCGTGATGAGGGCGAGGCTGTTGCTGCGATCCGCGCCGGGAGTCAACTGCACGTCGTTGCGATCCACGAGCGTGGTCGGCGTGGCGGATGGGACTGGCCCAGGCTCAGGCGTCGCCGTGACGGTGATGGCCGCAAGCTCGGAACTCGGCGTTGCCGAGAGCTGGATGTGCAGATTGGGCAAGACTCCCGAGGTGACGGTGACCGACTGCGCGGACACGGTGTAGCCGCTCTGATGAACCTCGAGTCGATAGTCTCCGAACGGCACGTTCGCAAACACAAAAACGCCATCGGCAGAGCTGGCGGTGGCTTGTCGCCACTCCGAGTTCGCCGATTGCAGCACCACACCTGCATGCGCGATGGGGCGATGCTCGGAGTCATGCACGATCCCGCGCACGGCACCGATGTCGGCCGCGCGGATGCTGCGAGCGGCCAGCAAACTGAAAACTGACAACAGGATCACCGACCAAACGACCACGGGCCGGCGCAGGTCGTGCGGCCCGCGCGCGGCCACGCGCATGGATATCGAACGCATCTGGTTCTCCGTCCTCGCCGTGCACCGTCACTGCGCCCGGCGATTGAATGCAATCCGTCGGAAAATGAGGCTTGCGCGCCGTGCGAATGCGCACGACCTGCCTCAACGCGGCATGGATGTCAGACGAGTGCGGGAGGGCCGCGCGGTTGCGGCAGATGGACCAGGCGTATGGAAATCAGAACCGGTGCGCCGCGCGCGCTGGCTTGCTGCTCGATCAAGGTCACGTGTGCGACGACCGAGCGCAGCTCGTACGGGCAGGACGCGGGGCCACCGCCGAATGGGCAGTGCTCGTAGTGCGCGTGCGGGGCATTGGGAACGTGCATGCCGTCGTGACACAGCATGAGCTGACCGCCCGCACCCGGCATGAAGCCCACCGGAATGGATGCGCGCAGCAACA
>DATMRM010000129.1:0-3575 GCA_035566155.1 Steroidobacteraceae bacterium
CGATCACGATCCTGTCGGCGCTGCCGCTGTCGATAGGTGGCGCGGTGCTCGGACTGGCTGCGTTCGGCAGTTCGTTCTCATTATTCGCAGTACTCGGTATGCTGATGCTGATGGGTATCGTGGCGAAAAATTCGATCCTGCTGGTCGATTTTGCGATCGAAGAAATGCGCGCCGGCAAGGACCGGATGACCGCGCTGCTGGAGGCCGGGCACAAGCGCGCGCGACCGATTGTCATGACCTCCGCGGCGATGATCGCCGGTATGCTGCCTGCGGCACTGGGAATTGGCGGCGCAGACCGCTTTCAGAGTGATATGGCTGATGCGGTGATCGGGGGACTCATCACATCGACCGGCCTCACGCTCGTCATGGTGCCGGCCGTCTTCACGTGGGTCGATGATCTGGAGCGCTGGCTCGGAGGCTTCTTCGCCCGTGGATTCCTCAACCCGGAGAACCGGACCGCGGTTGTCGTGTCGCACTCTGAGCCGGTCACCGATTCACAACATGCCTGATCGGGCGGCTGGCCCGCTGTACGGGGCGATCGAGGCGGGCGGTACGAAGTTCTGCTGTGCGCTGGCAGGCGGCGTCAGTGACCTGCGCGCGTCCGAGCGCTTTGCCACCACTACGCCGGATGAGACCTTCGCCAAGGTCATCGACTTCTTCAGCTCTTGCGAGCGAACCCACGGACCGATCAGCGCCTTCGGCATCGGCTGCTTCGGCCCGCTGGACCTGGATGTGCGCTCGGCCAGCTATGGCCGGATCCTGACCACGCCCAAACCGGGCTGGAGCCACTGCGATCTGCGCGCTCGACTGCGCGAGCGCTTCGCCATTCCGATCGGGCTGGACACAGACGTCAACGCGGCGGCGCTGGCGGAGTGGGACCACGCTGCCTCGGGTGGGCTGCGCTCACTGGTCTATGTGACTGTCGGGACCGGCATCGGTGGCGGGGCGGTGATCGCCGGGCGCAGCCTGCAGGGGCCGTGGCATCCGGAGATGGGTCATATCCGGGTCGTACGACACCCCGAGGACACGGCTTTCGCCGGGGTCTGTCCGTTTCATGGTGATTGTCTGGAAGGTCTGGCCAGCGGACCTGCGATCACGGCGCGCTGGGGCGCTGAAATGAAGGCGCTGCTTCAGGATACGCGCGCCTGCCGCATCATCGGCAGCTATCTCGGACAATTCGCAGCGACGATCGCGCTGATGCTGGCTCCCGATCGCATCGTGTTCGGCGGCGGCGTCATGAACGCCGGCGCGCTGTTGAGCCAGATCCGCAGCAGCTGCCGGCAGCAGCTGGCAGGCTACCTCTCACACCCGCTGCTGCAGCAGACACTCGGGCAGTTCATCGTCGGCCCGGCGCTTGCTGAACGCTCGGGTATCTGCGGCGCGATTCTTCTGGCGACCGCCAGTCACAGGGCATCGCATGCCGGCGCCGCCGAATGACATTGATTTCATGCGGGCAGCACTCGAGCGCGCACGCGCGGCGCTCAGCGCCGGCGAGGTGCCGGTCGGCGCGGTGCTGGTGCGCCACGATGCCATCATCGCGAGCGGCACCAATCGTCCCATTGCCGCCTGCGATCCGACCGCGCACGCCGAGATCGAGGCGCTGCGCGCGGGCGCACGGGCGCAGGGCAGCTATCGTTTGGCGGACACGACCCTGTATGTAACGCTCGAACCGTGTCCGATGTGCGCCGCAGCCCTGGTGCACGCCCGGGTGCGCCGCGTGGTGTTCGGCGCATTCGATCCGCGCGTCGGTGCCGCCGGCAGCGCGATCGACATCTTCAAGCTCGAAGGCCTGAACCATCGCGTTGATGTGTTCGGTGGGGTACTGCAGCAGCAGTGCAGCGCGCTGCTGCAAGGCTTCTTCGCCGAGCGACGCTAGCCCGTCAAGGGGCCGGCTAATTGAGCGTCTGCAGCGGCTCGGCGTACGCGGTGTGCAGCTGCGCCACCGAGTTCGTGGCGGCATCGCTCCATTCGAGCACTGCGAGGTACTGGCGCACCTGATCGACAAAGCGAGCTGGCTCCCAGCCGCGGGCATAGCCGCGCTTGAGTTTGGTGTACCACGCCTCTTCCGCCAGAAGCGGCAGCTGCTCGCGCACGTCGTCCCAGGAATCCGGGTTCTTGCCGCGCATCTGCGCCAGCACGCGCGCATCTTCCAGATGTCCGTAGCCGGCGTTGTACGCGGCCAGCGCGAACCAGGTGTGATCGGGCTCCGGAATGCGTTTCGGGATGCTGGCAAAGGCCTGCGCCAGGTATTTCGCGCCACCGAGAATATTCTGCCACTGGTCGGCGCGGTCAGTGACGCCGACGGTGCTGGCCGCATCATTGGTCAGCATCATGATGCCGCGTGCACCATCGCCTGACGCCGCCTGCATCTGCCAGCGCGATTCCTGATAGCCGACCGCCGCGATCAGGCGCCAGTCGAGCCCGGTCTGCTGTGAGGCTTGCTCGAACTGCGTGCGCAGTTCGGGCAGACGCTCGCTCATATCGGCCTGAAAGCGATGCGCATCGGTGTAATCGAAGCCAACCGCCTCGGCGCTGGCGTTCTGCGCGATGCGCGCCAGTTCGCCCGAGGCCTTGGCCTCGGAGAAAAAATGGTTGGCCGCCTGTACCAGATCGGCGCCACCCGAGCGCACGATCCATTGCAGCGGCCGCGTGTCCGGCAGTTTGAAAGCGATGCTCGAATCCGGGTACAGGTGCTGTGCGAATTCAAATTCATTCGCATCCATGACCGCATAGTCGGCGTCGCCGTCCGATACCAGTTTGAGCAGATCCACCTGATCGGGCGGCACTTCCGTCCAGTTCAGCCCCGGCACGCCGTTGCTCTGTATCGAGCGCAGCAGAGCCAGTTGCGCACTGCCGGCCAGCACCACCACATGGGCGCCGCGCAGGCCAGTCACGTCGCGCGGGCGGGTCTTGCCCCGGCCCTGCACGACCAGCTGCGCTAGATTCTCATAGCTTTCGGTGGCCTCACCGATGCTGAGCCAGCGCTGATCGGCGCTGATCTGCGCGGCCGCCATATCGGCGCGCCCGTGCCGCAGGGCGGCCCGTACGGCGGCGTTGTCCGCGACCGCCTGGATTGACAATCTGACACCCAGCTGCTGCGCAAATGCGCTGACCAGGCGGTATTCAAAACCCTGCGGTCCGTGCGCGCCGAGGTAGTAGCTGGTCGGCGCATTGAGCATCACCACGCGCAATTCGCCGCGCGCGCGGATCTCCTGCAGTGCCGGCTGCGAAGCCGTGCAGCTCGCCAGCAACAGGGCGATCGCGCCTGCCGCAGTCACTCGGCGCGCGAATCGTCGGCTAAGTTGGGGTCTCATTGCACGCATCTGTGGGCTAGAATAGCTCCCCTCCCCACGGAGAGGTACCGAAGCGGTCATAACGGCGCCGACTCGAAATCGGATGGTCGGGTTAAACCGGCACGTGGGTTCGAATCCCACCCTCTCCGCCAATTTTCCGCGACAATTCTCAGTACCCGTTGAACGTTTTGAGTGCCAGTGCGCAGGTATCTCGGAAATTGCTGGCGCTGCGACAAAGGCAAATTGTCGTTACACTTGTTGGTGGAGAGGACATAACTGGCG
>DATMRM010000130.1:0-3022 GCA_035566155.1 Steroidobacteraceae bacterium
ACCGGCGAGGACGTGACCGAGTGCACCGGCGGTGCACGCGGCCTGACCGACGCCGATCTGCAGCGGGCGTATCGTTCGCAGGTCGATCCACGCCTGAACTACGAGCAGGCGCTGGAGCTGGCGATGCTGATCGCCGAGCGCAGCAAGCGTCAGCCGTGAACCGGACCGCGGATCTGGAAACACTGCTGGCGCGCAACCGGCAGTGGGCCAGCGATTTGACGCAGTCCGATCCGCAGTTCTTTTCGCGTCTGGCGCTTCAGCACGCACCGCGCTATCTGTGGATCGGATGCTCCGACAGCCGCGTACCGGCGAATCAGATCCTCGGGCTGGTGCCGGGGGAGATCTTCGTTCACCGCAACGTCGCCAATGTGGTGGTTCACAGCGATCTGAACTGTCTGTCGGTCGTGCAGTACGCGGTCGAAGTACTGCGGGTGCGCGACATCATCGTGTGTGGGCACTACGGCTGCGGCGGCGTGGCCGCAGCGCTGTCGGATCAGAAGCTCGGGCTCATCGACAACTGGCTGCGCCATGTCCAGGACGTGGGGCGGCGGCATGCGGCTGTCCTCGACGCGGCCGGTCCGGCGCAGATGCAGTTGAACCGCCTGTGCGAACTGAATGTTCTGACACAGACGGTCAATGTGGCGGAAACCACCGTGGTGCAGGATGCCTGGGCGCGCGGCCAGGAACTGGCGGTGCACGGTTTGATCTATGGACTGGATGACGGGATTCTGCGCCAGCTGGGGTTGAGCCTGACTTCCGATGCGGCGCTGCGGGCTTACAAGGCGAGCGCGTTGCCCTAGCGGGCTTGGCGCGGGCCGCCAATGACCGAAACCACTTTCGATCCCAAAGCCTACGTTGCGACCCTGCCGCACCGGCCCGGGGTCTATCGCATGTATGCAGCGGATGGCGAGCTGATCTATGTCGGCAAGGCCGCGCGGCTGCGCGATCGCGTCAGCAGCTACTTCGTCAAGGGGCTGCCCTCGGCGCGCATCGCTGCGATGGTCAAGCGCATCGCCCGCATCGAGGTGACGGTCGCCAGCACCGAGCCCGAGGCGCTGCTGCTCGAGAGCAATCTCATCAAGGCGCATCGTCCGCGCTACAACATCGTTCTGCGCGATGACAAATCCTTTCCGTACATCCTGTGTCAGCCCGGGCACGATTTCCCGCGGCTGGTGTTCTATCGCGGTCCCAAGCAGCAGGGCAGCCGCCAGTTCGGTCCGTTCCCCAGCGCTTACATCGTGCGCGACGTGCTGCAGCACCTGCAGAAGGTGTTCAAGATCCGCAACTGCCGTGATTCGTTTTTCGCCAATCGCAGCCGTCCGTGCCTGCAGCATCAGATCGGTCGCTGTTCGGCGCCGTGTGTGGGTCTGATCGACCAGCAGTCCTACGCGCGCGACCTGCAGGGCGCGATCGGTGTGCTCGAAGGACGCAACGCCGAAGTGGTGGCCGAATGGCAGCGCCGCATGGAAACGGCGGCCGCGAGTCTGCAGTTCGAAGAGGCCGCGCGTCTGCGCGATCAGCTGCGCGAGCTGCAGGAGATTCGCGCTCAGCAGCTGGCGAATGCGGCGCGGCGCACCGATACGGATGTGATCGCCATGGTCGGTGAGCCCGGCCAGTATGCGATCTGCGTGCTGCCGGTGCGCGAGGGTCAGAATCTGGGCACTGCCAGTCACTTTCCCGGCAGCGCGCTCAGCGAACCGGCTGAGACGATGGCCGACTTCCTGCTGCAGTACTACAGCCATGAGGGCGCGCCACCGGAGATCCTGATCAACGTGGAGCTGGCCGATCACGACGCGGTGGCTGAGGCGCTCGAGCGGGCGGCGGGTCGATCGCTGCAGCTGCGGGTACCGCAGCGTGGTCTGGGCGAGCGCTGGATGGAGCAGGCGCTGGAGAATGCCAACAACGCGCTGCGCATGCGTCGTCTCAAGGCCGATGTGGCGCAGGAGGGGTTGCAGCTTCTGGCGCAGGTGCTCGATCTGCCTGAGGCGCCGGCACGGGTGGAGTGCTTCGATGTGAGTCACACGGCCGGAGAGGGCACGGTGGCCTCCTGCGTCGTGTTCACGCCCGAAGGGGCGCGCAAGGCCGACTATCGCCGCTACAACATTGAGGGAGTCGCTGCGGGTGATGACTATGCAGCCATGCACCAGGCGCTCAAACGCCACGGCGCGCATATCGTGAAGGGCGATCGCCCGGCGCCCGATCTGCTGTTGATCGACGGCGGGCCAGGTCAGCTCGATGCTGCGGTGGCGGCACTGGCCGAGGTCGGTGCCCAGGGCCTCGCGGTGGTCGGCGTCGCCAAGGGCGCGGACCGGCGTCCCGGGCAGGAGCGGCTGTTTCTGCCGGGGCAGCCGATTCCGGTTACCCTGGCGGCCGACAGCGCGGCACTGCACTTCATTCAGCGGGTGCGCGACGATGCGCACCGCTTTGCGATTACCGGTCACCGGCGACGGCGTGCGCGCAGATATAAAGAGTCCGTTCTGGAGACCGTCCCCGGTCTGGGGCCGGCACGCCGTCGTGCGTTGCTGACGCACTTCGGCGGCTTGCAGGGGGTCATGCGGGCGGGCATCGCCGATCTGGAAAAAGTCGCCGGCGTTGGGGCGGCGATGGCGCGTTCGCTTTATGATCATCTTCATCCGGGGGCGTGATGATCTGGAACCTGCCGAACGTACTGACCTGGCTGCGGATTCTTGCGATTCCGCTGGTTGTGTTGCTGTTCCTGATCGGCGCGCGTCATCCGCTGAGCCTCGCCTATCCGATCTCCGGACTGACGTTTGCGGCCGCGGCGATTACCGATTCGCTGGATGGCTATCTGGCGCGACGCCTGGGTCAGACCACTCCGCTCGGACAGTTCCTCGATCCGGTCGCCGACAAGCTGATCGTGGCCACCGCGCTGGTGCTGATCGTCAGTCGCGATACGAGTGAAGTGATCGTGCTGACCGCCGCGGTCATCATTGGTCGTGAGATTGCAATCTCGGCGCTGCGTGAATGGATGGCCGGCATCGGCCAGCGCACCGCGGTCGCG
>DATMRM010000131.1:0-2853 GCA_035566155.1 Steroidobacteraceae bacterium
CAACGCGGGCGACACGCAGGGCATGCTCAAGGGTAGCCGCCTGGACGAGGTGGCCGTCCTCACCCTGACGGGTGTGCCCTTCCTGCCCGGCAAGTTGCAGTCGGCCCAGGGCGTCGATCAATTGCAGCTGACGGCGCAGGATCCGCCGACCCTGCCTGCGCTGAGGGCGGGTGATGCCGTAACGGCCAGAGTGTCTCTGAAAGATGGCCGGGTGTTCGAACTGGTCACCGTGGTGCAGCCCGCGCGCCCAAAGGTGACGCTGATTGCCAAGAGCGTGCAGCTCTCTTCGGTCACCCGCGAGAGCAACATTCATCTCGGCAATCAGGATGAACTGCCGCAGGATGCGAGGCTGACGTTCTCGATACGGGCGCAGTCGCCTGCCGCGTTCGCCTACGATGAAAAGATCGAGGTTGCGAATGCCGATCAGACCGTCTCTGCACTGCTGAGCTCGAGCAACGGCGCTCTGACGCTCGAGAACGCCTCGGTGGCGGTCGCGACGCTCGATGCTGGCAAAGCGTTTGGTCCTTCGGCCTTCGGACCGCTGCAGTTTCGCGTCATCGGCGATGGCGCTGCGGGGGATTGGCAGCCACTGGTGACACTGGTGCGCTTGCCGGCGTTGCAGGAACTGAAATGCCCGGCGACTCCGGAGCTGGCCTGCAAACTCTCCGGTACCAACCTTTTCCTGGTGGACGCGGTGTCCACTGACGCACAGTTCGGACATCCGGTTCAGGTACCGGACGGGTTCCCCGGCTACAGCTTACCGGTGCCGCGTCCGACCGACGGGCAGCTGTATGTGAAACTGCGCGACGACCCGTCCGTGGTCAACCGCGCCATTCTGGTGGCGCAAGTGCTACCGCCGACGCCAGAGGAAGCCGCCCGGGCGGCGGCGCGCCACGCCGCGGCGGCACAGACCGAGGCATCGACAACATTGCTGCCCGCCCCGCCGGCATCGACACCTGCGCCGGTGCCGCCGAGCTCGCCCGAGACCTTGCCCCGCCCGCCGTCGGACTCCGGAAGCGTGAATGGTGAGCAGCCCCGGCCGAGCGGTGCGGGTCTCTAGTGGCTTCAATGCGCCGGCTTCAGCTTGGCTTCCATGTAGCGGTGGATCGCCGTGTAGATATGAATCTTCATCTGCGGCGTCGACAACCCGTGTTTGGCCCCCGGATAGGTCATCAACTGAAACTGCACTTCGCGACGCTGCAGCTCTGACATCAGTCGGGTCGAATTGACGAACAGCACATTGTCATCGGCCATGCCATGGGCGAGGAACAGCGGCGACTTCAGCCCGTCCAACGCTGAGAATACGGAGGATTGCGAATAGCCCTGCGCGTTGTCCTTCGGTGTCGACAGATAGCGCTCGGTGTAGCAGGTGTCATACAGCGACCAGTCCGTCACCGGCGCTACCGCGAAACCGGCGGCCAGCACGTCCGATCCCTTGCCGAGCAGCATCAGCGTCAGGTAGCCGCCATAGCTCCAGCCGAAGACGCCGATGTGCTTGGCATCGACCCACGGCTGCGTCTGCAGCCAGCGGGCTCCGCTCAGCTGATCGCGCACCTCGATTTCACCGAGACGACGGTAGATTGGATCCTGAAACGCACGGCTGCGGCGCGATGAGCCGCGATTGTCGAGCGTGAACACGATGAAGCCGCGCTGCGCCATGTACTCATCGAACAAAGCCGGCCAGGTGCGTTTCACGTTCTGCACCGTGGGTCCGCCATAAACGTTCAGGAACACCGGGTAGCGCCTGGAAGGATCGAAGCCCGGAGGCTTCATGAGCATGTACTCGAGTTCCTGCCCGTCGTCGGCCTGAATGTGGCCGTACTCGGGCAGCACATGCTGCTCGTGATAGGGCCAGTACGGATGATTGGAATCGAGCGGATTCTCTTCGATCCACGCCAGGCGATGACCGTCGGGTGCATTGATGCTCACCTGCGGCGGCGTGTTCGAATTGGAGAAGGTATCGACGTAGAGGGAAGCGCGATCGGCATCGCGCGCGAACTGAGCGTCATGCCAGCCATCGCCTGTGCTGAGGCGATGCGGATGGGCGGCATCGCTGCCATCCAGACGCACCGTGTAGATCTGGCTATCGATGATGGCGTCCTTGTTCGAAGCGAGGAAGACCAGCCCCTTGCGCTCATCGACCGCCAGCAGTTCATCGATCTGCCAGTTTCCCTGCGTGAGGGCGTGGCGCAGCTTGCCATCCAACCCGATCAGGTACAGGTGCTTGCTGCCGCTGCGCTCCGATGACCAGAGGAACTCCGGCTTATGTCTCAGGAAATGCAGGTCCTTGCTCAGATTGACCCAGGTTTGGGAGCTCTCGGTGACCAGCGTCCTGCGCTGCAGCGTTGCGGCCGTCACCAGCACCAGATCCAGGCGTTTCTGATCGCGCGACAGCAGCTGATAGGCGAACTGCTTGCCATCCGGTGTCCAGTCGGCGCGTACCAGGTAAAGGTCAGGATTGGGTCCGAGGTCCACCCAGCGCGTCGTTCCACCGGTCGGCGCGAGGAGCCCGAGTTTAACGGTGACATTCGGATCGCCGGCGGCGGGGTAGCGCTGCTCGATAACATCGACGCGCTCGGCGTAGATCTCGAAGCGGCGCGCGATCGGTACCGCGCTCTCGTCAAATCGCTTATAGGCGATCGTGGAGTCGTCCGGTGCCCACCAGTAGCCGCTGGTCTGCGACATTTCTTCCTGCGCGACAAACTCGGCCTCGGCGTTGTGAATCGTGCCGCCGCCATCGGTGGTGAGTTGCCGCTCCTGGCCGGACGTCAGGTCGATCACCCACAGATTCTGATCACGCACGAATGAGACATACCGGCCCCTGGGCGACACCTGCGGGTCCAGCACCGCCTG
>DATMRM010000132.1:0-4818 GCA_035566155.1 Steroidobacteraceae bacterium
ACCTGGCAGCAGCACTGCAGTGAGGACCCGGACCCCCGCAGCATCGGCCTGCTGCCGACTCATCTCGCCTATGTCATCTATACCTCCGGCTCCACAGGTCAGCCCAAGGGCGTGATGATCGAGCATGAGAACATTCCGCGCCTCGTGCTGTCAGCGAACTACGTCGACCTATGCCCGAACGATGCGGTTTTGCAGATCTCATCGCTCTCATTCGATATCTCAACCTTTGAGATTTTCGGCGCGCTGCTCAACGGAGCCCGACTGGTGATTCATCCGGACGGTCCGGTCGACCTTGAGCGGCTGCGCGAGACGATTCAGTCGAATCGGGTGACCGTCGCGATGCTCGCAACGCCACTGTTCCATCAGGCTGCGAGTGAAGACCCACACATCTTCGACGGCATGAAGCAACTGCTGGCAGGCGGAGATGTGATCGCGGCGCCCGACGTCAATAGGGTGTTCGCTGCGATTGACGGCATTACATTCGCCAATGCTTACGGGCCTTCCGAAGCGACAACGCTTGGGGCCGCCAATAGAATCTCGAAGGAGGGCGCTCCCCATGAGGCAGTACCCATCGGGCGACCGGTCTCCAACGGCAGTGTCTATCTGCTCGATCGGGAACTGCAGCCGGTGCCCCGAGGGGCGATTGGCGAGATCTTCCTCGGCGGACATGGCATCGGGCGCGGCTATCTCGGCCGACCGGAGCTGACGAAGGAGCGCTTTCTCGATAGCCCGTTCGTCAAAGGGGACAGACTCTACCGGACCGGCGATCTTGGCCGCCATCTGTCTGACGGAAAAGTGGAGTACCTGGGTCGTGACGACTTCCAGGTCAAGATTCTGGGGTTTCGAGTTGAGCCCGGCGAGGTGGAGTCCGCGCTCCTACAGCATCCTCTGATTCGCGAGGCAGTGGTTGTTGCGCGCGAGCATGGCATGGACGACAAACAGTTAGTCGCCTACTACACGACGACGGGGCCCGAAGAGCCGGGGGTTGAAGCGCTGCGCGCATACCTCCTCCCCAAGTTTCCGAAGCATATGGTGCCGGCTGCGTATGTGCAGTTGAGCGCCATGCCACTGACTCCGAGCGCCAAACTCGACCGCAAGGCGCTACCTGCACCGGACGAGCGGTCATACGGCCGAGCAACTTCTGCTCTAGCACCCACGGGTGAGATGGAGTTGCAACTTGCTCAACTGTGGTCGGAAGTGCTCCTGCGGGAGCAGATCGGGCGACATGACAATTTCTTTGACCTGGGAGGACATTCCCTCCTGGCGGTCAAGCTGCTGGCGAGAATTCACCAGGACCTGCACCTGCGGGTGACGTTACAGGACCTCTTCACACAACCCACGCTGTCTGAGTTTGGCCTCATTCTGAGTCGCCTTGCAGCCGAAGGGGCACACCCGTTGCTGATACAGGATCGGTCGGCGCCTCTGAAGCTCTCTTTTTCGCAGTTACGGCTATGGTTTATGGCGCAGATGGAAGGCGGAGACACGGCGTATCACATATCGCTGGGCGTAAGGCTCGGTGGGGAGCTGATAGAGTCGGCGCTGCAGCATGCACTGGATCGGCTGTTGGTACGTCATGAGGTTTTGCGCACCAGCTTCGAAGTGGTGGATGGCGAGGTATTTCAGAAGATCGCCAGCGAGCAGAAGTTCTTGTTGGTCCGGCACGATGTCAGTGCGCTCGAGCAACCGCAGGAGCGAGTCGATGAGTTGGTGGGGGTGTACAGTTCCAAGGCCTTTGACTTGCGGCGTGGACCGCTGATCCGTGGCTGCCTGATCAGACGCGCGCCGCAGGATCATGTATTGCTCCTGTCGATGCACCATATCGTGGTGGATGGCTGGTCGGTGGGGATACTCTCGCGCGAGCTCAGCACACTCTATCAAGCTTACGCGCAGGGTCTGGAGGATCCTCTGAGGCCGCTGGCGGTCCAGTATGCGGACTACGCAGCCTGGCAGCGACGTTGGCTAATGGGAGCTGTGCTGACCGAGCAGGTCGAGTTCTGGCGCGAGACCCTGAGCGGTGCGCCAGCTCTGTTGGAGTTGCGCACCGATCATAAGCGTCCGGCGCAGCAAAGTTTTGAGGGAGCCTTGGTTGATCTGGAAATTGACGAAGCTCTGACCGTTGCACTCAGAGCGTTGAGCCGACGACAGGGTACGACGTTGTTCATGACGGTATTGACGGCCTGGGCTTTGGTTCTATCTCGCTTGTCGGGCCAACAGGATCTGGTGATCGGAGTACCCAGTGCCAATCGCGCGCGCAAGGAGATCGAAGGGCTGATTGGCTTCTTCGTCAATACGCTGGCGCTGCGCATCGACTTGTCGGGCAGTCCCACGCTCGAGCAGCTACTGCAGCGTGTCAAGCTCGTTGCGCTTGCCGCGCAGGATCATCGAGAGCTGCCGTTTGAACAGGTGGTCGATCTGATCAAGCCGGCGCGCAGTCTGGCGCACACACCCATCTTTCAGACGATGTTTGCCTGGCAGAGCGAGCAGCAGGCGAAGTTTGATTGGCCTGGTATGTCAGCAGAGCCTGTGCGTATCGCCCGAAAGAAAGCGAAATTTGATCTCACCTTGAGTCTGGCTGAGAGCGGCGGGCGGATTGTGGGCGGCCTGGAGTATGCGACCGCGCTCTTCGATCGGCAAAGCATCGAGCGATTTGGCGGCTACTTGCGCCGTGTCTTGAGCGAGATGGTGTCTGAGATCGGCAGGGTCGCATCGAGCATCCCGATGCTATCGGACCAGGAGCGGCACCAGTTGCTAGTACAGTGGAATGAAACGGCCGTGGAGTATCCACGCGATCAGTGCGTGCACCAACTGTTCGAGGCACAGGTCAGGCGCGATGCGAAGGCGATCGCTATTGTCTATGAGAACCAAACCCTCAGCTACGCAGAATTGAACGCACAAGCCAATCAACTGGCACATCGGCTCAGAGAGCTGGGCGTGATCCCGGACAGTCGTGTGGGCATCTGCATCCAACGATCCCCCGAGATGGTGATAGGGCTACTGGCGATCCTCAAAGCGGGCGCAGCCTATGTGCCGCTCGATCCAGGCTATCCCAGTGAGCGCCTGGCCTTCATGCTAAGTGACAGCGCGCCGCTCGCGGTGCTCACGCACGAGCCTGCAGGTGCTGCTCTGCAGGCGGCGATGGCTGCGCTGAGCCCTCAGCCGGCACTATTGAATCTGAGTGCTCCCACCTGGCAGCAGCACTGCAGTGAGGACCCGGACCCCCGCAGCATCGGCCTGCTGCCGACTCATCTCGCCTATGTCATCTATACCTCCGGCTCCACAGGTCAGCCCAAGGGCGTGATGATCGAGCATGAGAATCTAGTGAATTATTTGGGGTGGGCATTGACGGCATATCGCGTCGGCCAAGGCGCTGGCGCCGTGGTGAATACATCCGTTTCGTTCGATTCGACGATAACCAGTCTATACCTACCGCTGCTTTGCGGCCGAACAGTAGTACTCGTAAGGGAGGTCGATGAACTCGAGGAGCTGGAGCTGCAGTTGCAGCGCCGCCCGAATTTAAGTCTGGTCAAGATTTCTCCCACCCATCTCAACACATTGGGGCAGCGCTTCCGAGTCGCCAGACCCAACCTATCGCTTGCGGCAATCGTTGTGGGTGGAGAAACACTATTGCCCTCGACAGTGGAACTTTGGCAGAGTATTGCGCCAACTATTCGCCTCATCAACGAGTACGGCCCTACCGAAACCGTTGTCGGTTGCAGCTATTTCGACATACCGGTGGATTGGGATGCAGCTGCCGCGGTGCCGATTGGTCGGCCGATTGCCAACACGAAGATCTATGTGCTGGATCTGCATCAGCAACCGGTGCCGATAGGTGTCGTCGGCGAAATCTACATTGGCGGCAGCGGGCTCGCGCGCGGCTATTGGAATCGTCCCGAGCTCTCCCGCGAGCGGTTTGTCCAGGATCCGTTCAATAGCGATCCAGCGGCTCGGCTATACAGGACCGGAGATCTGGGCCGCTGGTCAGCCAGCGCAAATCTGGAATTCCTGGGCCGAAACGATCGACAGGTAAAGATACGGGGCTATCGCATAGAGCTGGAAGAGATCGAGGCGCAATTGCTGTGCCACCCGAAGATCGCACAGGCGGCAGTCCTGACGCGTGAAGATTCACTCGGTGAAAAGCAGCTGCTTGCCTACTACATCTGCAACGGCGCCGGGCACGCTGACGCCAGCGATCTGCGCGAGCACATGAGGTCCGCGCTGCCCAAGTATATGCTACCCGTAGCGTACGTCCCCCTGGAGTCATTCCCCATGACTCCCAACGGCAAGCTTGATCGAGCGGCGCTGGCTCCGCCGGGAACAATGGCATATGGCGTAAGAGAATATGAAGCCCCGGAGGGCGAAGTAGAGCAAGTTCTCGCCGAAATCTGGCTGGACCTGCTCGCCATCGGGCGCGTCGGCCGACTCGATCATTTCTTCGACCTGGGTGGACATTCTTTGCTGGCCCTGCAAATGATTTCCCGCGTTGAACACAGGTTTCAGATAGAAGTGCCCATCAGACTGGTGTTCATGTCGCCCGAGCTCGCGCAACTGGCCGCCCGCATAGACGGGTTGCGACACGCACGTTTGCGCGATCAGCTCGAGCTTGGAGGCGACACCATTGAGGACCTACTCGAGAGCGTCAGTTCGATGTCAGACGCCGCGGCTCGGGAAATGCTTCGGCGGATCAACCTGGGCACACCGCAGTGAGCGGAATGGCCAATGCCGGTAACCACGCACTGTCTGCCGACAAGGCGGCACTCCTCAACTCATTGGTTGAGCGAAGCCTCAGGCACGAGCGCAGGATCGCGCCGCTTCCGCGCG
>DATMRM010000133.1:0-21386 GCA_035566155.1 Steroidobacteraceae bacterium
CATCGGTCGGCCCTATCTGCAGGTCGCCGACCGTGGTCGAGGCATCGAGAGCACGGACGCCGAGCGAATCTTTGAGCCCTTCTTCACCAAAGCGAAGCGTGGCACCGGCCTTGGCCTGTTTCTGGCTCGCGAATTGGCGCAGGCCAACGGCGCGACGCTGCTGTATGAGGCTCGGGAAGGGGGCGGCAGCATATTTCGTATCGTTTTTGCTGATCCAAGTCGTTGGACGGGCCTCTATTCATAATGATAATGCAGTAGATGTCGAACAAACCCACGGTCCTGGTCGTCGATGACGAGCCCGATCTGATCGAGCTGGTATCCCTGACCTTGGGCCGCATGAGTCTGAGCACCGATTCGGCCGGCGATCTGTCGGGCGCGCGCGGCAAGCTGGCCGAGCGTCACTTCGATCTGTGCCTGACCGATATGCGTTTGCCCGATGGCGACGGCCTGGACCTGGTCGCGCACATTCAGGAGCGCTATCCCAATCTGCCCGTGGCAGTCATTACCGCGCACGGCAATATCGAATCCGCGGTGCGCGCCCTGAAGCTCGGTGCGTTCGACTTTGTCTCCAAGCCGCTCGATCTGGGAGTGCTTCGAAAACTGGTCGACAAGGCCATCAAGCTCGCCGATCGCACTTCCACCGTGTCGATTGCGCAGCTCGCCGTTGCCGCGGCGCCGGTACAGGGCTCGCGCCTGATGGGCCAATCGCGCGCCGTGGCCTCGCTGCGCGAACTGGTGGCACGCGTGAGCCGCAGCCAGGCTCCGGTACACATCACCGGAGAGTCCGGAACCGGCAAAGAACTGGTGGCGCGGCTGATCCACGAGACCGGCGGACGACACGACGCACCGTTCGTGCCGGTCAATTGCGGCGCGATCCCGTCCGAACTGATGGAAAGCGAGCTGTTCGGACACAAGCGAGGCAGTTTCACCGGCGCGATCACCGACAAGCGCGGCCTGGTGCAAAGCGCCGAAGGAGGAACGCTGTTCCTCGACGAGGTGGCCGATCTGCCGCTGCACATGCAGGTCAAACTGCTGCGAGTCATCCAGGAGAAATGCGTCCGACCGGTCGGTGAACAGCGCGAGGTAGCGGTTGACGTCCGGATTCTGTCGGCCACGCACAAGAATCTGGCGGAACTCGTCGGTCACGGTCGCTTCCGCGAAGATCTCTACTACCGCATCAACGTGATCGAGATTCGCGTGCCGGCGCTGCGCGAGCACGCCGAGGACATCGCCGAGCTGGCCGATGCGATGCTGCAGCGGATGGCTCATCGCGGCGGTGTGCAGATGCCACGCATCACTGCCGAGGCACGCTCGGCGCTGCAGAGCTACCCGTTTCCGGGCAACGTGCGCGAACTGGAAAACATCCTGGAGCGGGCGATCGCTCTGTCCGCCTCGGGCGTCATCGATGTCGCGGACCTGCAGCTGCGACCCATCACGGCCGCTCCGGTTCCGGCCTCTACCGAAGCCGCGGCTGCCCCCGCAGGGGTCGCCGAAACGGCGCTTGCCGCCGCCAGCGCCAGTGCGGCCGCCCCGCTGGGCGATCGACTGGAAACGATGGAACGCGACGCGATCGTCCGCGCGCTCGAGCAGACGCGATATAACAAGACCGCTGCGGCGAAGCTGCTGGGAATGAGTTTCCGTGCACTGCGTTATCGGGTGAAGAAGCTGAAGATCGAATGAGTAGCTGGCATCTCAGCCTGCTCGAGCTACCGCAATACTTTCTGGTCGCGTGCTGCGCGCTGGCCGTGGACACCGGCATACTGCTGCTGCTCAGCGGCCATTTTCACCTGCCCTATCTGCTGGCCGCGAGCTGCTCGTTCCTGCTGGGCGGTGTGGTTGGATATCAGCTTTGCACACGCTTCGTGTGGAAATCCGACCCGACGGCATCCAAATCCTACCAAGCGACGTTATTCACCCTATTGGGAGTCGTCGGGCTCGGGATCAACGCGGTGGTCATGTTCGGTATGGTGAGCGGGCTGCACACACCGGTGCTCATCGGCAAGGGCATTTCCGCAGGCTGCACGTTCCTGTGCAATTACTGGCTGCGGCGACGCTGGGTATTCGGACGCGCGACACGCCGTATCGTCTCCTGGCTGCCGCAGCGGGCTGGCGAGTGAGCCGTTGCGCCGTCATCGCAGGCGCCGGCCCCGCGGGTCTCACCGCCGCACTGGAACTGCTCGGCCGCACCGATGTGCGACCGATCGTCATTGAGGCTGACAGCCAGGTCGGCGGCATTGCCAAGACGATCGAATATCAGGGCAACCGCATGGACCTCGGCGGCCATCGCTTCTTCTCCAAGTCCGAATGGGTCATGCGCTGGTGGGAGTCGATTCTGCCCATCGCACACTCGGCGGACGAACCGACGCTGCATCTGCAGTATCAGGGTCGCAGTACCCACTATTCCCCCGGAACACAGGCGCGCGCGGCCATCGATCGCGTGATGCTGGTGCGCAAGCGGTTATCCAGGATTTTCTATCGCCGCCGGTTCTTCGACTACCCGCTGAAGCTCAACCTTCAGACCGTGCGCAATCTGGGGCCGGTGTACATGGCGCAGATCTCGGCCAGCTATGCCCGCGCCCGGCTACGGCCGCGCAGTCCGGAAACCAGTCTCGAGGATTTTCTGGTCAATCGCTTCGGTGATCGGCTCTATCGGACCTTCTTCAAGGACTACACCGAAAAAGTCTGGGGCGTGCCCTGTCGCGACATCGACGCTGAATGGGGTGCGCAGCGCATCAAGGGACTGTCGATCAGCAAGGCGCTGAAGCACGCCATGATGAAACCCCTGCGGCAGTTCGACACCCGGCAAAAGCAGCTCGAGACCAGTCTGATCGAGCGCTTCCTCTATCCCAAGTTCGGCCCCGGCCAGATGTGGGAAGAGGTCGCAGCGCGTGTCGCCGCGCGTGGCGGCGAGATTCACCTGCGCCACCGCGTCGTGAATGTGACGCGTGAGGCGCAAACCGTCACCGCGGTGACGGTCCAGGACGTCGTTTCCGGCGAGCTGCGTCCGCTCGCCTGCGACTACTTCATCTCGAGCATGCCGCTCGCCGAGCTGATGCGCTATCTGGCGCCGGCCGATCCACGCGTCGCCAACACCGCCGAACACCTCCCCTATCGGGATTTCATGACTGCCGGGTTGCTGGTCCGGCGCATGAGCCCGGTGGCGCGCGCCGGGGCGCGGCAGTCGTCCAATGGCATGCCGCCGGACAACTGGATCTATGTTCAGGAGTCGGACGTCAAGCTCGGACGCCTGCAGGTGTTCAACAATTGGAGTCCGGCGCTGGTCGCCGACCCGAGCACGATCTGGCTGGGTTTGGAGTACTTCTGCACACAGGGCGATGAGCTATGGTCGATGAGCGATGGTTCGTTTCTGGCTTTCGCTGCGGCGGAACTGGAAAAGATCGGACTCATCTCGCAATCGGATGTGCTCGACGGCACGGTGGTCCGGGTACCAAAGGCGTATCCGGCGTACTTTGGCAACTACCGCGACATCGGCTGCGTACGCGAGTATCTGGATGGAATCGGCAATCTGCTGCCAATCGGGCGCAACGGCATGCACCGGTACAACAATCAGGATCATTCGATGCTGGCCGCGAAGGCGGCCGTGGACTGTATCGCGACCGGCAGTACCGCTCGCGCCCAGCTCTGGGCCGTGAACGCCGAGGATGACTATCTGGAAACGGCTTCATCCGAAGCCGCATGAGCGCGACGCCGCAGGCCACGCAAGCGATCTCTCGATCGGCCGTGGCGGCATTCGCGCTGCTGGCCGCTGCCGCCTGGCTGGTGCTGCACCTGTACTGGGGAATTGCGCACGATGGCGTGCTCTATACGATGCAGGGCCTGGCGCACCTGCACCCTGACTTCTATCGCGACGACGTCTTTCTGCGGTACGGCTCGCAGGACCGCTACACCGTCTTCGGCGAACTCTACGGGCGCACGATCGGTGTGTTCGGCGTCGATCATGCGGCGGCACTGCTGACCCTGATCTCGCAGCTCGCGCTGCTCTGGGGCGGCTGGAGCCTGGCGCGTCGGTTCAACTCGCCGTCGCTGGCTTGGCTGGCCGTCGCGCTGTTCGCGGTATTGGACCTGCCGTACGGATCAGGCAGCGTGTTCACGCTGATGGAAGATTTTGTGACGCCGCGCGAACTATCGGAAGCGCTGGTGCTGGGGGCGATGGCCGCCATGCTGGCCGATCGGCGCTGGCTCGCGATCGGGCTGCTGGCGGGAAGTCTGGTGCTTCATCCACTGATGTCCCTGGGCGGGATCCTATGGTTCGTTGGCAGCTCCATTGCCGCCAACCGGCGTGGCTTTCGGCTCGTGGGGACGATCGCAGTGCTGGCCCTGCCGCTGGTCGCGCTCGGCGCGTGGCTGCTACGAACGCCGCCCGAAAGCCGGGATTGGGCTGCGCTCGCCATCGATCGCGCCCCCTATCTGGTGTTGACTCACTGGACGGCGGTGGCCTGGAGTAACTTGTCACGCCCGTTCGTCACGCTCGCCACGCTCGCCTTGCTGACCAGTGATGCCACGACACGGCGGCTGACTCTCGCTGCGCTCGCGGTCAGCATCGCCGGCCTGCTCTGCACACTCATCGGTGGAGACTGGCTCCGACTCATGCCGGTGCTTCAGGCGCAGCCCTGGCGGTGGATCTGGATTGCCGTCGCATTCAGCGTCCTGATGCTGCCAGCGGTGATCGCGCAACTGTGGCCGCTCGGACGGCAGGGTCGTGCTGCGCTGGCACTGCTGCTGACGGTGTATTTCTTCCAGGATGAGATCTATGCGCCAGTGATCGCCGTGATGGCGGTCATCGCGGTATGGGTTGCGGTCAGGCGCCCGGCGCTGATTCCGCCGAACCAGCAGAAATTGATGCTCGGCGGAGCCCTGCTTCTGCTGGCGATCGGTGTCGCCTGGGACCTCGCCAACCGCTTTGTCTACGCGAAGATCCCGTACGTGGCATTTGCCGATCTGCCCAGACTGACACTGCTGCGGCGGATCGCTCGCGGCAGCTTCTTCCCTTCCTTGCTGCTGATGACGCTCTGGTGGCTGACGTTTCGTCTGCGATGGATACCGCTCACGCGCCTGCTCATGGGTGTCGGTGCGGTTGCGCTGCTCGTCGCGATAACCCTCGCCGGCGTCCGATACTCAGGGGTTGCCTACCCGTCCGCGATCTACTCGGCCTTCCATTCCTGGCGGCAGCTGATCGCACCCGGCAGTGAGGTGCTGTGGACGGGCAATCCTCTCAAGACCTGGATCTATCTGGAGCGCCCGACCTTTTATGCCGATCAGCAACTGTCCACCATCCTGTTCTCGCACACGGCGGCCGAGGTCATGCAGCAACGTTTCGCCCAGCTCGAACCGTTTCTGATCAGCGAAGGGGTCGTCATGACCGGCGATAAGGCCGTGGCTCAGGCTGCCGAAGCCGTCACATTGGCCGATGTGTGCTCGCACGCGCAGGTGCGCTACGTGGTGACACGTCACCGATTTGCGGCGCAACCGCTGTCCGTGCTGCCGGCATCACTGCCGTTCCCCTACGGTGGATTGAAGCTGTTTGACTGTAAGCGGGAGGGTTAGACGACCCGGGTGGACAAATCGTGTCGCTTTCCGACACGGCGGGGCAATCGTTGTCGTCTGGCGCCTGCAGCGGTTCTGTCAAACCGCGATTTTTCGCCAAAAAACTACAACTACAGCAAGCAGTTACGAATTCGTAAGAACTGGCACGTTCATTGCTTTTCCAACGACCAGCGGCTGCGCTAGCCGCAGCCTGTTTAAACTTCTAGGAGCTGGCGTTTATGAAGACTGTTCAGAAGGGTTTCACACTCATCGAGTTGATGATCGTGGTCGCGATCATCGGCATCCTGGCCGCGATTGCGATCCCGGCCTATCAGAACTACACCATCCGCTCGCAGATCACTGAAGGTCTGAGTCTGGCAGACGGCCTGAAGACTGCGATTTCTGAGTACTATGCGAACAACGGCTCATTTCCGGCCACTGCGCAGCTGAACCTGCCGGGTGCGATCACCGGTAAGTACGTCTCGGGCATCACCGTCACTGGTGGCGGCATGACGATCACGTATAGCGGCTCTCAGGCCAACAAGGCGATCGTCGGCCAGACGCTCGGCCTGACCCCTTATACCGATGCCAACAACGACATCGTCTGGGTCTGCGGCACGCAGGTCGCCCCGACCGGTGCTGTGATCGGCGTCGCGACAGCGGGTGCGACCAGCGCGGGCATGTCGGCTCAGTACCTGCCGACGGTTTGCCATAGCTAATAGGCAGTCGTTACGCCCTAACCGGTGTAACTGCAAGAGAAGCCCCTCCCATGGAGGGGCTTCTTCTTTTGCGAGACCAGTCACGTAGCGTCCTGCGGCATTGTGTAACCATGGAACGCGATTTTGACATTGCCCGACCGGGCTATCTGAGTAGACTAGGCGGATTCCGACAACAGGACGGGGATTTCCTAACCTGATGAATGACAACGTTTCCTTAGCGTTGCAGCCGTCCCGGGCAGGGCTGGGTGGCCTGCCACAGCGATTGGTCCAGGATGGAGTGGTCGATGAGTCGACCATGCATACTGCGATGCAGCAGTCGCTGGAGAAAAAGACCAGTTTCGTGACTCAGCTGGTCGCCTCCGGCGGCATCAAGGCGCGCGACATCGCGATCGCCGCCTCCAGTGAGTACGGCGTACCGTTGTTTGATCTCGACGCATTGACCGTGGACATGGACGCGATACGTGCGGTCTCTGACAAGTTGCTGGCGAAGCATCGCGTACTGCCGCTGTTCAAGCGTGGCAAGCGATTGTTCATTGGCGTGGCCGATCCCACCAACACGCACGCCATCGATGAGATCAAGTTCCAGTCGGGCATGGCGATCGAAGCGATCGTCGTCGAGGATGACAAACTTCAGAAGCGGGTCGACAAGGCCATCGAGCAGTTCGAAGCTCAGATGCCAAGCCTCGGTGATGACGACCCGGTCGATCTGGAAGCGCTCGAGGTCTCCGGAGGCGACGAAGAAGCCGCTGGCGATGTTGCGCGCGATGATGTCGAGGACGCGCCGATCGTACGATTCGTCAACAAGGTGTTGCTCGATGCGATCCGCCGTGGTGCCTCGGACATTCACTTCGAGCCCTTCGAGAAGATGTTCCGCGTTCGCTTTCGGATGGATGGCGTGCTGAAGGAAATCGCGCAACCGCCCGTGCAGCTGACCGGAAAGATTGCCGCGCGACTGAAAGTCATGTCGCGTCTGGATATCGCGGAACGTCGTGTTCCTCAGGACGGGCGCATCAAGATGCGTCTGTCGAAAACGCGCGCGATCGATTTCCGCGTCAGCAGTTGCCCGACGCTGTACGGCGAGAAGATCGTGCTGCGTATCCTGGACTCCTCGCAGGCGATGCTGGGCATCGAGGCGCTCGGCTACGAGCCGTTCCAGAAAGAGCTGTATCTCAAACACCTGGCCAAGCCGCAAGGCATGATCCTGGTGACCGGCCCCACCGGTAGCGGCAAGACCGTGTCGCTGTACACCGGCCTGAACATTCTGAATCGCGAGGACATCAACATCTCGACGGCGGAAGACCCGGCGGAAATCAACCTCCCCGGCGTCAATCAGGTCAACGTCAACAACAAGGTCGGATTGACCTTCGCGTCCGCGCTGCGCGCGTTCCTGCGCCAGGACCCGGACGTGGTCATGGTCGGTGAGGTGCGCGACCTGGAGACCGCGGAGATCGCTCTCAAGGCAGCGCAGACCGGTCACCTGGTACTGTCGACCCTGCATACCAATGATGCCCCGCAAACGCTGACGCGGCTGGTGGACATGGGTGTGAAGCCGTACGCGATTGCGACCTCGGTGAGTCTGATCATCGCGCAACGACTGGCGCGCCGTCTGTGCAACCAGTGCAAGGTATTGCTCGACGTGCCGGCCGAGGCGCTGCGCAAAGAGGGATTCCACGAAAGGGACATCGCAACGGGCATCAAGGTCTTTGGGCCCAAGGGTTGCGGCAGCTGCTTCGACGGCTATAAGGGCCGCGTTGGCATTTATCAGGTGATGGAAGTGAGCGAAGATATCGGCCGCATCATCATGACTGGTGGCAATGCGCTCGATATCAGTCAGCAGGCCGAGAAGGAAGGCGTCTGGGACTTGCGACGGGCCGGACTGGAAAAAGTTCGCGCCGGGCTCACCAGTATCGAAGAAGTCAACAGCGTCACTGTCGAATGAGTTGCGAAGCACAGGGAAACTAATCCATGGCGCAGTCATCATCAGCCATCCGATCGGTCCGAAAGGACGTGGCCTTCCAGTGGGAGGGCATGGACAAGAAGGGGCAGCGACTCAAGGGCAAGAGCGTCGCCTCGAGCGAGCAGGCACTCAAACTCGACCTGCGTCGTCAGGGCGTCGTCGCGACCAAGATCAAGAAGCAGTCGCAGTCATTCAAGGCCGGTGGCAAGCCCAAGGCGGAAGATATTGCGGTGTTCAGCCGCCAGCTCGCTACGATGCTGGCCGCGGGTATTCCGCTGGTGCAGGCGTTTGAGATCGTCGGTGCCGGGCATGAAAAGCCCTCGATGCAGAAGCTGATTCTCGACATCAAAGCGGACGTCGAAGGCGGCACCTCACTGCACGAATCGCTGGCCAGGCACCCGCTGTATTTCGACGATCTGTTCGTCAATCTGGTGGAAGCAGGCGAACAGGCCGGTGCGCTGGAGAGTCTGCTCGATAAGATCGCGACCTACAAGGAAAAATCCGAAGCGATCAAGAAAAAGGTGAAGAAGGCGCTGTTCTATCCGGCTGCGGTGCTCGTGGTCGCAGTGATCGTGACGATCATCCTGCTGCTGTTCGTGATCCCGCAGTTCGAGGATCTGTTCAAGGGTTTCGGCGCCGACCTGCCTGCCTTCACGCAAATGGTCATCAACCTGTCGAAGTTCGTGCAGCATGACGGCATCTTCATCGCGATTGTGCTGGGCGCAGGCGCTTGGACTTTCATGTATTTCTACAAGCGCTCGCGCAAGCTGCGTGAATTCATTGACCGCATGTCGCTGAGAATTCCGATCATCGGCCCGATCCTCAACAAGGCCTCGGTCGCACGCTTTGCCCGAACGCTGTCCACGATGTTCGCCGCAGGTGTACCCCTGGTCGAGGCGTTGGAATCGGTCGCGGGCGCGACCGGCAACATCGTGTACGAAGACGCCGTGCTGAAGATGCGCGACGAGGTGGCAACCGGTCAGCGTCTGCAGCGGGCCATGGAGAATACCGGACAGTTTCCGAACATGGTCATTCAGATGATCGCGGTCGGTGAAGAGTCCGGCGCGCTCGACTCAATGGCCGGCAAGGTCGCTAAATTCTACGAGGACGACGTCGACGCGGCCGTGGACAGCATGTCGAGCCTGCTCGAACCGCTGATCATGGCCATCCTGGGCGTCCTGGTCGGTGGCCTCGTGATCGCGATGTATCTGCCGATCTTCAAGCTCGGTTCCGTCGTCGGCTAACGGCGTGCTCGATCTGCTGGCGGGATCACCCGGCGCGTTCATCACGTGCATCGGGGTCTTGGGTCTGCTCGTCGGCAGCTTCCTTAATGTGGTGATTCACCGACTGCCGCTCATGCTCGAGCGGCTGTGGCGCGCAGAATGCGCCGAACTCGGCGCCAGCACGCCGCCCCCGGCCGGTGAGCCATTCAATCTCATCGTGCCGCGCTCGGCGTGCCCCCACTGCAAGGCGCCGATCAGCACTGCCCAGAATATTCCGATCGTCAGTTATCTGCTGCTGCGCGGACGCTGTGCCAACTGCTCGGCGCGGATCAGCGCGCGCTATCCGCTGGTGGAGCTGCTGACCGGCGCTGCCAGTGCCGTGACTGCCTGGCAGGTTGGATTTGGCTGGCCCGCGGCCTGTGCAATCGTCGTCACCTGGTTTCTGATCGCGCTCACGTTCATCGACCTCGATCATCAGCTGCTGCCGGACTGCCTGACGATGCCGCTGCTGTGGCTGGGACTGGTGGCCAGTCTGACGGGATGGTCCAGCAGTGCGCATGCGCTGCCCACCACGCCGGTCAGTGCCATCGGCGGGGCCGCACTGGGATACCTGTCGCTGTGGAGCATCTATCATCTGTTCCGACTGCTCACCGGCAAGGAAGGCATGGGCTACGGCGACTTCAAACTGCTGGCGGGGCTCGGCGCCTGGCTCGGCTACCAGATGCTGCTGCCGATCGTGCTGCTGTCGGCCTGCGTGGGCGCCGTCGTAGGCCTGGCGCTGATCGCCTTGCGACGCCAGCAACGCGGCAATCCGATGCCTTTTGGCCCGTTTCTGGCGATTGCAGGCTGGGTCGCGATGCTGTGGGGCCCACAGCTGGTCAGTCGCTATCTGGGGCTGTACGCCCCGACCGGCTGATGTCGCCCAGCACCCTGCGAGTGGCCCTGACCGGCGGCATCGCCAGTGGCAAGAGCACGGTGTCCACTCTGTTCGCTCAGCGCGGCGTGCCGGTGATCGATTCCGATGTGATCGCGCGCGAGGTCCAGGCGCCCGGGACGGCGCTGCTCGAGCAGATCTTCCAGCGCTTCGGCACCGATCTGCGGCTGCCCGACGGCGCGCTGGATCGCGCCGCGCTGCGCCGACGTGTGTTCGCCGATCCGCAGGAACGGCAAGCGCTCGAGCGCCTGGTATTTCCGGCCATCCGTGCCCGCAGCGAACAGCTCGCGACTGAGGTCACCGCGCCCTACCTCATCCACGTGATTCCGCTGCTGGTGGAAACCCACTCGGCTTCGCGCTTCGACCGGGTTCTGGTGGTTGACTGTTGCGAGTCGCTGCAACTGCGGCGCTTGCTGGCCCGCGACGCCTGTGACGAAGCCCAGGCCCGCGCGATGATGGCCAGTCAGGCCAGCCGCGCGCAGCGACTGGAGATAGCGGACGATGTGATCGTCAACGACGCAGAACCGGGGGCACTGGCCTCGGAGGTGGCGGCGCTGGACGCGCGATACCGCGCCCTGGCGGCCGAACGACGTCGTTAGTGGCCGTCGTCAATCGACGACCGTTTACGCGCGGTGAGTGACTCAAGCACAATAACCCGATGACGGAACCCGCGGCCAAGTCCGACCCGGTCCCAGAGGCCGAGCCGTCGATATTCGAGCAGCCGCTGAACGAGCGGATGCGCACGTTCCTACGCCTGGATTTTCTCTATAGCCAGGCGCTGTATCACAACGAGAAAGACAGCCCTTGGGGCACTCGCGCTGCGGTGGACAGTCTGCTCGACATTCTGGCGATTCTGACCCGGGGCGACGTGCGCACGGAAGTGCTCAAGGAACTCGAGCGCCATTTGTCGCTGCTGGGGGAGTATCAGAATCACCCCGGCATCGACGCCGGGCGACTGCGCTCGCTGATGTCGAACCTGACACGACTGCGCTCGGAACTCAGTGCCGTCAATGCCGCGTGGCTGCAGCCGCTGCGGGACTCCGAGTTTCTGGCGGGTATCAAGCACCGCACCGCTATTCCGGGCGGAACCTGCGAGTTCGATCTGCCGGATTATTTCTTTTGGCTCAACCAGCCGGCCGAAGCGCGCACCGCGGCCTTCGGTCGCTGGATGATTCTGTTGCGCCCGATCTGTGATGCCATCGCGGAGTTGCTGTGGCTCACGCGGCAAAACGGCAGGGCTCGCCAGGAAATGGCCGCTGGCGGCGTGTTCAACGTCACCTTCGATCGCGACAATCCGTATCAGCTCATTCGCATCGGATTGCCGGCCGGCTGCTCGCTCTACCCGGAGATCAGCGGCAGTCACTACCGCGTCAGCGTTCGGTTCCTGGAATGGCGCAGCCTCGATCAGCGGCCGGCCCAAACCGAAGGCGACGTCAAGTTCACGCTGATCTGCTGTGCCTGAGGGTCACCGTGAACGCTGCGCAGCACCGTTGTCCGACTTGCGGCCGAGCGATTGAATGGTCCGACCAGTTTCCGCATCGCCCGTTTTGCAGCGATCGCTGCCGATTGGTGGATCTGGGAGGCTGGCTCAGCGGCGAGCGCGCCATTCCGGGTGATTCGGCCGATCTCACTGACGACGCCCCGTCGTCGCCCAGCGCTCCGCGCGACGCCTGATCGAACGCCTCAGGGCGTAGAGAGCTGCTTCACCAAGGCATCATAGTCGGGTGAGGGGTTGAGCTGGTCGGCGATTCTCGCCTCACTCAGCGCGCGCTGCGAATCACCCAGCTGCAGATAGACCCGCGCCAGGTTGTAGTGCGCCAGGTGCGATCGAGGCCGCAGCTCGATTGCGCGCTGCAATTCGCTGGCAGCATCGGCGTAGCGCTTCTGCGCTCCCGCGATGTATCCCCGCACTTCGAGCAGCAGCTCGCTATCAGGCTGATCGGCGGTAGCGCGCTCTACAACCGCACTCGCCTGCGCGAGCTGGCCCATCTTCACATAGCCCCAGGCCACCGAGTCCCATCTAATCGCGGGCGTGTGAACGCCGAGCCCGAGAATGAACGAGGTCGCGGCCAGGACGACCGCAAGAGCGGCAAATACCGAAACGCGCCAGTGCAACAGCTGCTGCCGGTGACGCGACAGCTGATCGATGAGCACGCCGCCAGCCAAGGCCAGCGTGGAGGCCGCGTAGAATCTGAAGCGCGATTCGGAAAGGAAAACGATTGCCCCGAAAAATGCCACCGCGATCGGTGTGCCAACGATGAGCCAGCGCCGATCCAGCGTGGCGAGCCATGCGAGACCGGCGATGCCCATCGCGAACAGCCAGATCCCCGGCGGTGGCAGATAGCGCACTATGGGTGAGAACAAACGCTCCTCCGCGTCCGAGCGGGAACTGGGTATTTCGACGTCTGCCAGCCAATAGCGCAGCTTGTGCAGCATGTCGTGCAGCACCTGCCCCGGGTGCTCACGCATGAAGTCCAGGGCCTGATCGCGCCAGTAGCGGTCCACCTCGGGCGGTGACAGCGTGCGGCCGAGCCGCCGACTGGCCTCAGCCGCGTAGGCCCGCCAGATCTCGTTCGGATGTGAGGAATTGACGAAGTCAGGAATCCACATGTCGCCGTTGGGATTGCCGGCATAGTAGATTTGCGAGAGTACGATTCCACCGTTGTGCGCCATCGGCGAGAGGCTGGAGTAGGCGTAATGGTTGCGCAGGCTCCAGGGCAGCAGCGCGATCAGCAGCCCACCGGCCACCAGCGCCACATTGAGCAGGCGCGCGCTTCGTGGCGTCTGCGCGTCGCCTTGGCTAAACAAAGGCAGCAACAGTCCGACCAGGCCCATCAGCAGCAGGGTTGAGCGCAAACCGAAGCCCACGCCACAGAATGCACCGAACAGCAGCCAGCCCCAACGGCGATTCCCGCCCCGCATCAGCGCCAAGGCCGCCACCACCCACCAGGTCATGAAGCTGCTGACCCAGATCTCCTTCAACACGCTGGCGGAGAACTCGATGGCCAGACTCGTCAGGCCGTAGAGTATGGCGCCATACAAACCTGCGCGCGGACGCCCCAGCAGTCGGCCGGCCGTCAGGATGCCGTACGCGGTTGCGGTGTCCAGCAGAGCCTGCAACAGATAGACCACGAAAAGATTGAAGCCAACTAGCTTGAACAGTCCACCGAGCAGATAGCCGTAGGCGGGATCCATGAACGTGAACTCGGGCCTGTATTGGCCGATACCTGCAGCCACCGCGCGCCCGAATTGCTGGTAGTACTCCTCGTCCGGCCCGACCTGATAGGTGAGCGGACTGGTCATCGCATTCGACAGATGCAGCAGTCGCACCAGCAGAACCAGAAAAAGCACCGCAAACACCACGGCGGGCCGCAATGCCGGCGACTCGCTCGGAACGCCGGATAGTGTGCTGCTGCTCACATTCGGCTGCATCACGTGGTTGGCAAGTGCACTGATCGAAAATGCATAATGAAAGTATAGCCGCCCCACCCCCGCCAATCCCCACGATGCGTCCTCAATTCGTCACTGCGCTGATGCCTTGTCTCAACGAAGAGCGCACGTTGGGCACCTGTATTGAGAAGGCACAGGCCTGCCTGCGATCCCTGGGGCTGGACGGTGAGGTCGTGGTTGCTGACAACGGCTCCTCGGATCGCTCGATCGAGATTGCTCAACGACTCGGTGCGCGCGTCGTACACCAAAGCACCCGTGGCTACGGCGCTGCATTGCGGGCCGGCATCGAAGCCGCGCGCGGCGATGTGATCGTGATGGCCGATGCGGATGATTCCTACGACTGGCTGGACATGGGCCGATTCATCGAGAAAATCGCACAGGGATTCGATCTGGTGATGGGTAATCGATTCCAGGGCGGCATCGCCCGCAATGCCATGCCGGCGTTGCATCGCTATCTGGGAAACCCAGTGCTGTCCACGCTCGCGCGAGTGATCCACCGCGCACCGGTCGGGGATTTCCATTGCGGCATGCGCGCGTTCACCAAGGCAGCCTACGGGCGCATGAAATTGCGCGCGCCCGGGATGGAGTTCGCGACAGAAATGGTCGTCAACTCGGCCCGCGCCGGGCTGCGCATCGCCGAGGTACCTACCGCTCTACGCCGCGATGGGCGCGATCGGCCGCCGCACCTGCGCTCGTTTCGCGATGGCTGGCGCCACCTGCGATTCATCTTCACTTACGCCCCCAACTACCTCTATCTCGGGCCGGGGGCCGCGCTGATGCTGTCCGGCCTGGCATTGGTCGCGGCGTTGTCGCGCGGACCGATCACACTGGCCGGACAGTACGTCGGCATCCATTTTCTGGCACTTGGATGTCTGCTGACACTTACGGGCTTCAATGTCATCAATCTCGGCATCCTCGCGAAAGTGATCGCGCACTCACAGATGCCTCATCTCAATTCGCGGGTGAGCGACTGGGCGCTGCAGAGCTTCACGCTCGAGGGAGGGTTGATCGCCGGCGTCGTGCTGTTCATCGCCGGCACCGCCACCGATTCGTACATTCTCTGGGAGTGGCTCAGGAGCGGTAGCGAGCAGGAGGCCACGGTCCACACTGCTTTCGTCGCGACGCTGCTGATCGTGCTCGGACTGAATATCGTGTTCAGCTCGTTCCTGCTGAACATGTTCGCGATCGAAAGGCGGGACCGATCTTCCTAGGGCGCAGACTCCCGCTCCTGCGTCCAGACTTCGCCGTCCCGACCGCGGTAAATCAGGTGCATGCCCGGAAATTCGTACGCCAACATCTTGGCATTGAGTTCGGAAGAAGCGCTCACCATTCGAATCGTGTCGCTGCGTAGCCACGGATCGTTCTGTACCAGATCCAACTCATAGGGACCTCCTCCTGCCTTCAGCAAGATGACGCACCGGTCCAGGCAGTACTGGCTATGCACGTGCGTGAGATCCTGGGCGATGAATTCGTTCATCTGGTAAGCGCGCAACCCGACCCCGACAACCAGCGTCAGCATCGCGCAGCCAAGCATCAATACCCCGATATCATGATCTTCCTCGGCCAGTGACGCTTGCCTGGCACTTATCGGGCGAGCCAGCGCCCCCGCGCCCAGAATCGGCAAAGCCATCCAGGCCGAATGGAAGTACCGATACCCCCAGCCGTGCCCCTGATCAACGGGAACGATCAGATACCCAACGATCGTCACCAGCGCCGACTGCAGCAGCAAGCGGCAGATCGGCTGTCTATGCCAGCGAACCGCGCCGATCACCGCCAGCAGAGGCAGCAACGGGACTGACCAGACCCAGACCTTTGCCAGGCCGATCAGGCGCGCCAGCACCACCGACCACGAGGGTAGCGCAAAGGCTTGCGTGATTCGTTGCCAGCTGGCCAGGATGCCGCCGGAAGAGACCGTGGCAGACCCCGCGCTCGCGACCTGCGCATAGAACCGCACCCAGCCCAGCCCCAGCAGCAGGCACAGCGGCAGATAGCCGAGGATCAGAGATCCCACCAGCCGCCCGCCGTTGTCGCGTCCGGCCAGCCACAAGACCCACGGCACAGCGAACAGCGCATGTGGCACCGGGTTGTGCAGCGTCAGCGCGATTGAACCTACGACTCCTGCAAGCAAGGCCCGCAGCCGCGTCGGGTTGATGAGCAACAGAGCGAAGACGGTGTTGGCGAGCAGATGCGCTGACATCGAGTAGTAGGAGATGCCATCTGCAAAAAACACCGGCGAGGCAATCGTCAACAGTACGGCGGCACCGGCAATGGCGACGTCCTGGAACACGTGTAGCGCCAGACGATGTATCGCGAGCACCGTCAACCCGGAGATCAGCGGGTTGCACAACCACGGGATGCCAAGCCAGGTAAACGGTGTAAGCAGCAACGAGAATGCGGGCAGGTACGATGAGACGACTTCGCCGGTATTCCTGGAGACAATGAAGAAATGGTTCTGGAAGTCCCGGGGAATCAGCCAGTCCATCAGTTCCACTGGAAACCGGCCTGCCAGATGACCGGCAGCGAATACCTGGCTTTGGAAGAACGCCGCATATTCATCCATTGCGAGCGGGTGATCGTGATAGACGACTTTGACACCCACGCACAACAGCACGACGCTCAGCAGCGCAATCAGCCGTGAATGCTGCCCGATCCAGGTCAGTGGCGATCGGATGTTGAGCCGCGCCGGCGCCAGCGCTGCCACGAGCAGTACCAGCAGAGCAAGCCCCGCGGCCTGATAGTCATACTTGGAGAACAGATAGCGGAAGATATAGGACAGATCGTAGTCGACGTGCCAGTCTGCAAGACTGTGCGCCCAGAGCATAATGAGCGCGGTGATCACAGCGCCTGCCAGCAACGACAACCGCACGGAGGATGAGCGCGTCACGGTCAGATTCGAAAGCACCCCACTCAACTCCTAAGATGGCTGGTCCAGCGGCTTGTTGCTAGGATCATTCTGACAGATGACGCTCGCCTCCAACCCGCTCATTTCCATCGTCACGGTTTGCAGGAATGCGCAGGCGACCGTAGGCGATACCCTGGCCTCGGTGGCACGGCAGCAGCACGATTTTGAGATCGAGTACCTGGTGGTCGATGGCAACTCGAGCGATTCGACCCGTTCCATCATCGACCGCTGGGCGCAACAGCTACCGTATCTGCGGCGCATCTATGAGCCGGACGAGGGCATCTTCGACGCGATGAACAAGGGACTGCGCGCCGCAACTGGCGAGTATGTGCTGTTCCTCAACGCCGATGACTTCCTGACCTCAGCGGACATACTCGCCCGCGCGATGAGCGGCAGACGGCCGGATAGCACTCCCCTGCCGGATCTGATCGTCGGCGACGTCGCGATGGGACGCTTGCAAACACGTGGTATCTGGAGACACCGTCGCGCCCCGCGCAGGATGGCGACCCACCGTGGTACCGGCCGGCATCCGATCCACCAGGCACAATTCACCCGGCGGACCCTTCTGCTGAGTGTCGGCGGCTTCGACACCCGCTGTCGTTTGTCGGCCGACACGGCCCAGTATTACGACCTGGAACGCGAGTTTGCACCGACCATTCGCTTTCTCTCGGGCGACGTCGCCTTCATGCGGGCCGGCGGTGCTGCTAACGCGGGTCTAGGCGCCGTCTGGGGCGGTAGCCTGGAGATCTTCCGGCATCTGCGGCCAAAGTGCGGCGCGATCAGGGCCGCGCGCATGGTGCTCGGCAAGACGCTGCAGGCTCTGCTTGAAGTACGCTATGGCGACAGCGGACATACGCGCTGGTTCACGCACGCGCAAACAGGAAATCAGCCTGAATAGGCCGTACCGATCTACCGCGCGACAGATTGGCGACACACCGAAGTTCAAATCCCTTGGAGAACAGCAGCGCCACAATCTCGGTAGCGAGCGCCTGTCCGATATAGAGCTCCACGAAGGACACTTCGACATATACGTACTGGCATCGGTCGAGGATCACCCCACAGCCCTTCAACGCGGTCAGCTCGTAGCCCTGCACGTCGAGCTTCAGCAGCACCGTACCCTGCATATCGGCCTCGCCTAAGCAATCAGTGAGAGGCGCCGTAGTCACGATCTCCTGGCGCGACTCATGGGCGAACGGAAAGCTGTCGCGCTGGGCTTGCCCGATGGGTAGCAAAGACGAGGATACATCCCATTGGGTGACATGCATTGCAACCGCCCCGCGCTCAGTCGAGATCGCGACGTTGAAGAGCCGAGCGCGAGGGTCATGCCGGAAGTTGCGCGCGAACTGACGTGAGGGTCCCTGCAGCGGTTCGAACGAGAAGATCCGGGCCTGCGCATATAGCCTGCGAATGCAGAGCGCAAACTGGCCGCGATTGGCGCCGATGTCTATCACCGTGTCGAGCGCCAATCCCGACAGGACCTGGTCGTGTTCCGTAGACGCGAACACCCTGTACCGCAGCAGGGCAGCCCTGTAAGGCGCGAACCACAGCACCCTCAGAATCTTGACCAATGGGCTCACGATTGGGCTGGCCTCGTCCTCATGGCTTCATCATCCGCCACACATAACCGAGCTATTGAGACCGTCATCACACCGGCGCTCTGGCCGCCAGCGCACCGCCATTGTAGCGTGTCGGCTTTGGCTGCCTTAAGCGTGAGTCATGGTTAAACGCGGCTATGAGCTTGTCCGATATGGCGTGGTGGGTCTGCTTTGCTTTGCTTTGGGGTTGGCGCTACCGGCAGGTCTGCATGAATACGCCCAAGTCAACTACCTGGTTGCGTTCGCTGTGTCTTTCGTCCTCATCTGCGTCGTCGGATACTTCCTCAATGCCCACTTTACGTTCGCTATCCGCAAACCTGACCTATCGGGTGCCACGCGCTACACGCTCGTCAATTTGGTATCGCTTGCTCTCAACTTGCTGGCGCTGAAGCTGCTGGTAGAGAATGCGCATCTCTGGTATCTGGGCGCTACGGTACTACTCGCCGCCGTTAATGCTCCGATTGGTTTTGTCGTCCATCGGCTCATTTCATACCGGATCGCGCAAGAAGGCCAAGTCACGGATATCGCCCCGTAGGGTCGCCGGTTTTCAAGTCCGTGGCTCGAAAATAAATGTCGCCCCAGGCGTATGCGTCTCGGCCGACGAGTGCCCTCAATGCTGTTCGCGCTTCAGATAGGCTAAGCCAGGATTGCCAGCAGAATCGCATCGATTCCGCCTCAGAGAATTGAAAAACGCACGGGAAAAGACTATCAAGTCGCTCCAGACAGAGCATCGCCTGATCCAGTGCCTCAGCTGCGAATTCGAGCGAGCCGGACGCCACGCGCCCCGTCAGGCCAGCCAGCACCTGCGGTTCAAATCCCTCGACATCGATCTTGGCAAATACTGGCGCGCCGAACTCTCGGATAGCCTCGTCAAAAGTAGTGACCGCGACCTGTTGTCTCTTCTCCCATTGGGCGTCGCCAAATCGACCCGACTTGCGTGTGGCCGCAATCCAATCATCGGACATCGTTGAGAGATAGTGCGCGTTGGCGATTCGAAGCTCAGCAGTCCCAATCGAGGCGCCAAGCGCCTTGCGCACCAGCCGGAAAGACGCGTTGCCCGACAGCTCACGATGCAACAGGTCTGCGCACGGCGATTGCGGTTCAAATGCGACCACGCGCGCACCTAGACGCAAGAATATTTTGGCGCGATTCCCGACATTGGCACCAATATCGAACACGAGCTCGTCTGCGCGTATGAACTGACGGTAGAAGTCGAATCGCAATTGATCGGCAGTGGTCCAGCGGCGTAGCCCCCTGGTGTCGCGCCAATTCCTGAAGACACGATACAGGGTCAGGTAGCGCGGAAGTGCGATGAGCCGATGAACGACGGGATAGACGGCAGGCCTTTTCAACAAACGCGTGAGTCGTGAGATCATCGCACTATCGGGTTGCCGGCGATGCAGCGAGTTTGTATCGCCTGGGGGCTTATAGCTTGATCTTTCCCCCGCCGGGAATGGCACCACCACCCGGAATGCCTCCGGCCACATCCGGCACTACGATGCGCGAAGCCGACTCGCGTCGATACTCTCGCGCCTCCTCGATCGCCTGCTCGAGCGCCTCTTTGACCGCTGCCGGGAACTTGCTGATCGCATCCTCGAGCGAACTGGCCTCGATCTCGAACCCGAGAGGCAGTACGCCGGTGGGTGTGAGCAACTGCGTTTGACCCGAGTAGAGCACGGCACGTGCGTTGTCGGCATTGCCATCCTGCGTCACCGGTACCAGGCGGCGAATGGTGCCGGCTTTTCGGTCAGTGAAAATGTCTTCGCGATACAGCCCGGTGCTGTCGATCTGAATGTCAGGCAATCCGGTGTCCTGTGCCATATACGCTTACCTCATCGAAATTGAGTGCATCAATAATCGGGCGATCCGCGGGCAGCAGCGGCTCACCGGCCAGCTCCGACGCCCTCACCCACTTGAGCGCCTGAGCTTCCCGGCTGGTGGGCTCGCCGCGATAGTCGTCTACCACGAAGACGTCGAGTTCGACCACGCGATCGGCGTAATCATGCCGCAGTTGCAGCAGCGGATGACAGCGCCGGAGCGATACTCCGAGCTCCTCGGTCAGTTCACGAGCCAATGCCTGTTCCCCGCTCTCACCGGGAGCAATCTTACCGCCTGGAAATTCCCAGAATCCGGCCATGTGCTTGCCCTCGGGACGCTGAGCAATCAGGACTCGCCCGTGGGAATCGCGCAGCACGCCCGCTACGACGCGCACCGCAAGCGTCATTGAGTGCCCGCTAGCGTACCGTGGCAGTGCTTGAACTTCCTGCCCGAACCGCATGGACAAGGCTCGTTGCGCCCGACTTTGCGGTCGGAGCGCACGAACGGTGCCACCCCTTCCGGCACCGCTGCCGGCGCCGGACGCATGGCGGCACCGACCGCGCCCTGCGGCGCCGCTCCCGGCGCGACTTCCGGCGGCGGCGCGCCGATGATCGGCTGCACTTCCGCGTGCTGGGCCTGCAGCGCCCGCATCAGGCGTTCGCGCCGCTCGGCTTCCTCGCGCTCGATCTGCTCCTGGGTACGCACTTCGACCGTCGCCAGCATCGCAACGGTGTCGAACTTTACCCGGCCCAGCATCGCTGTGAACAGCTCGAACGCCTCGCGTTTGAACTCATAGCGATAGTCCTTCTGGGCGTAGCCACGCAGATGGATGCCCTGTCTCAGATACTCCATGGCCGCCAGATGCTCGCGCCAGTGGCTATCGAGTGTCTTGAGTACCACGTCGCGCTCGACGTAGCGCATGATCGGCGCGCCGATGCGTTCCACCTTCTGGGCGTAGCTCTTCTCGGCCGCCTCGTGCACGTACGATCGCAGTTTGGATTCTTCGAGTTCCGGTTCCGCCTTCAGCCAGAACTTCGGGTCGATGCTTACGTTGAAGCTGCGCTGGAAGCCTTCGGCCAGGCCATCCAGATTCCAGTCCTGCGGCACGCTGTTGGGCGTCACGAACTGATCAATCAGCGAGCTGGTCGCTTCCCGCTGCATTTCACCGATCGAGCCGCCTAAGTCGGTCGCGGCGAGAATCTCGGTGCGCTGCTGATAGATGACCTTGCGCTGATCGTTGGCGA